>JAHBXT010000005.1:300000-385498 GCA_019636385.1 Pirellulaceae bacterium
GATCGCCGCGTCCTGCAACCTGCTCCTGTTCGATCACAATATTACCGCTGGTCCAGGTCAGCGTCTGTGTCAGCCAGTAGACGAACAACAACATTACCAGCGCGCCAAATACAATCAACAACGCCATTAGCGCACTGGCCACCGAGTCGACTCGTTGTGCTTGCAAGCTATTCTTTCCGGGGTGCCGCGAAGTCTGGCTCATCGTATGCTGCAGGGCTGAATCGGGAGAACGTATGCTAAGGGAATCGTGCGATATTGAGTGACAACCGAGAACAGGAGTGCCTAGGGGTCCACAAACACGTGGCTCGGCTGAACGCCTCGGTACCATTCTTTCCAGTACTGTACGGCCCGGGCGCGCTGTTCGGGCGAAGGGTCCTGCTGCAGCAGGCGGGTACTGAGTTTTCGGCTCAGTAATCGTAGTCCTTCCTCGGCAATTTGAGGTACCAAGGGATCGGGATCTTGAAGTGCATAGATTAACTCGGGAACCACGCGAATGTCTTCGCAGCGGCCGAGGAGCTTGGCCGCAATCCGCCGCGCGCTAAAGCTTGAACTGCCCAACAGCCGAGTCAATCGGGCAACCTGAGCCGCGCGTACTTGGGCGTCCGGGCTGAGCTGCATATCGTTAGGCAACATGCCTTCACGCACTCGCTGACTGGCATCTTCCATCATGCTCAGCAGGTTCTCGACGGACGCTTCCTCATCGCTGACCAGTCGCTCGCCGCGCATGCGAACGTTGGCAATGTCGGTTGGCAATTCATAGCCACCAAACGTCACCCCTTCGCTCAGCTTGCCGATGGCCCGCTGCGTGCTGCGCAATAGAAACAGGACAGCGAAAGAGGTATCAACCACGTAGCCTGCCAGGCTCGTCTTGTTGCTCCACGAACCATTTTCAGATTGGACTTTGGCCAGTGCCTCGACACCTTCATTGTACCAATCCGGACTACGATTCTGCTTACGCACAACCACTTCGCGAAAGCTCTCGTATCGCTCTTGAGAGTATCGCCAATAGTAGTACCAGTCACCGTCGTAGGGTGGACTATTGTCCTGGTAGTTAAAAGCACGTTGAATTGTGGGTTCAACGTCCTTATAACCCAGTTTAGCCTTTTCGTTGGCAGAAGACTTTTCCTTCTTGGCGTTGAGATCGATGCGCTCGAATACTGATGGCAAACCATCTTCCAATTCGCCACGTACACCATACAACTTCAGTAAGTCACCTGCCATGAGCAGCGCGCAGATCCCGGCAGTTCCCAGCGACCTGGTGGGGTTTTGCTGTGGAACCAGGGCCCCACGCGTGGGCGTGGCCTGATAGCCCCACGATCCCGTCGGGTCTTGAGTTCCCATTAAATATTCGATTGTTCGCTCGACAACCAATTCGGAAACCTTCAATCCAACTTTCTCCAGCATCCACATGGCCAGTACTGCGTACTGTACCTGCGATGTATCTCCCCGATGCTCATTCAAATAACCAAACCCTCCATGCGGCTTTTGAACACGGATCAAGAACTCACGGGACGCTTCCAGTTCAGCCGAATATTTGCGTGAGTCGACCGTTGCCAACAATATGCAAGCTACCGCCAAATCGTAGACAACGGACTCCTTGGGGCCAGACTGATCGTTGGCTGAGGTCCGTTGAGTACTGGCGATGATTCGCTTGGCGGTGTCGATGCCGACCACCACCTTAGGATGATTGGCATCCCCCCGGACTAGAAAGATGCAGTACCCAACCAGTACATCGGAGCCGTCATAATGGGATGGCATAGACTGTTGACTTAGAAAATCAACCGCCTTCTCGACCATCTGGATGACGCGCGGATGGTCGGGACTGTACTGCTCGGCCACAGACAAACTCGGAGGCGCAAGCCCAATGAGCAGGGTCGTTGCTGCAAGCCAGCGGACTGGCTGACCGATCATGCATCTGACCATACTCGAACTCAAATAACCAAACACCGATCCCACAGTAGGTAGCTCCGCCAAGTTCGCATTCTGCTGATCAGATTCATAGCGACTGCCAGCGGCCCCCGCCATTTTCCATGTGCTGATTAATTGTAACCGCCACAGCCCAAAAGGGGACCGCAGCATAAGCGGCCGCGACAGGCATCGCACGCTTCACCAGAGTAGGCGTTGACAGAGTACTTAGGTGACTTATAGTAGCTGCCTGACCCACTGCGGGACAGCACAATAGCCCGCAGGGCGGCTGCGAAAGCACGCTGGAAACATTCGCCGACGCAGCAATTGTCCAAGTTGCGTTAGCGGGTCGCGCCTCCAGATGTTGTTACAGCGATGGCCAGGTAGCTCAGTTGGTAGAGCAACGGACTGAAAATCCGTGTGTCGCCGGTTCGATCCCGGCCCTGGCCACTGCGTATTGGATGAGGACGAGAATTGCTCCAGGGTCGAATTTCCGACGACTTCCGGCTCCGTCGGTCAGGATCAATTCTACAGCAGGCCTGACTCGCCTTATATTCCGCCGCGCTAGCATACAGATGCCAGCGCTAGTGTGTCTTTCAGCATTGGCACAGAGCGCTGTGAGCCTGGGTGCTCAGCAGGGCCATTTCGCTAAGCACATCCGCCAGTTTGGCCGATGGTAGGTCGGTATCGGTCCAGATGTCACTGGCCGCTGACGGTGTCTCATGAGCAGCGCTGGCAAGCGGCGAATCGGCAGCAATGAAGGCTAGCTCGACTTCGGTACTGAGCAGGCTGTCTATTTGTTGCGACCACTGGGTGCGCTGGGCCGCCTGCGTGGTTGGCTGAGCAGTCGTCGATGCAGCGGCAGCTAGCTGATTTGACGATTTCAGGTTGCCCTGGCTTGCAGAGGATACCGAGCCTGTCGGATCGACGACCACGAAGGCCGATACCTGGCCAATCATTTGAGTCCATGTCAGCGGTGTGGGGTGATGGCTGCTCCACGGGTTATACATGCTGAACGTGTCCGTGCTCGCATTGTAGGCAGTCACCACGTAAGCGTGGGAACCGACCAAGTTGCCAGTCGAGGCATTGGGATTGGTGCCCATCGTCACGGCCCGGCCAGCATTCAGAGCGTTAACCATGGCTTGCTTGGTACTGGAATTCACTTCGTAGTAGGTCGAGTTGTATCCCAATACCTGCGCGTTGACGTTGTGCATCCAACCGCCTTCGATGCCCGCGTAGGTATTCGTGCCGTTGCGGCCAGCGCGACCGGTTTCGTTCCACTGGGCGTATGCCTTCTCGGCCAGGGCCAGCCAGAGGGCCGTTGACGTGCTGGCTGCACTCAGGCCATAGCCCGAGTAGACCAACTGACCACTGGAGTTGGTTGGCAGGCTGCGGTTGACGGTCACCCAATCAGCCGTTCCCGAACCCGAAATGAACCCAGCACTAATTAGGCTGCCTTGATAGAAAGCGCCTAAACTACCGGCGTAGAATCTGACGGTAAAAGTGCCATCACCGTTGTCGATAAACATATTGCGGATGGCGTTTTCGTCACGCTGCGCAATAGACGTCAGCGCTGCCAGGAAATAGCAGTCACCCAACATGCCTTGACGCGAATTCGCAAGCGATGGAGCACTTACATAGAGGCTGCCTACAGCATGCTGATAGCTGTAGTTGTTATTGGTAAGTGTTGGCAAATCGGTGCCCAAAAACCACTTGTCAACCAGCTTGTTCAGCAGCGTGGCGTTGCTGCCGGCCTGCAAGTTGCCAGCGGTTTGGCCTTGATATTTCAAATTGGCAGAGTTGGTGTTGACAACATTGCGCAATAATCCGCGAACATGCGTGGGCATATTGATCGTCGAGTTGGCTGAGGCCATAGTTCTCAAGTCGGCCAGTTCAGTTGACGAAACCGTTCCGTCGTTGCCGGTGCTGCGGAGGATCTGGATCATCTCGTCGCGACTGATCGTATTGTCCGCATAGAACGTCGTTATCAAACTACGTAGGGCCGCATCATTGATTCCGCTAATCACAGGGTTCACGGGGCTGGTGGCAACCACGCTCACCGCCCTTGAGTTGCTGATCGTTCCTGATCGGGCAGTGACAGAAAAGTTGCCTGCCGTGGCCCCGGCCGTGTAGAGACCACTGGCGGTAACCGATCCGCCACCGGCTGTCCAGGTGAAGGTTGGCTGTTGAGCCATCGCCTGCTGGAATTGATCGCGACCTATGGCCGAGAATTGCAGCTTGCTGCCAGCGTTAACACTGTTGCTTGGTGAAGTCACTAGAATGCTGGTCAAGGTTGAGGTGACCTGAACCCGCACGCGTGAGGTCATGGAGCCGTTAGTGACACGCAATGTGTAGCCGCCTGCACGATTGAAAGTAGCCGTGGTCACACCGTTGGATGTTTGGAACGTGGCAGTTCCGCCAGCAGGCGAACTAACGACTGTCCAGGTAGTCTGACCAGACAATGCCACAGTCGAACCGCGGGCGGTCAGTCCTTGAACCTTGAATCCTTGACCTACCGTGGTAATACTAACCAGACCATTATCGGCGATGCGCTGATTGTTGGTCGCATTGATAACCGCCAAAGACACAACGGCATTGGGGTTGTAGCGAATGGTAAATCGGTGAGTCACCGAACCCGAGGTGGTCACCACGTTGTAGTCGGCAGCTCGATTGAACGACAGCGTCAGTCGGGTGCCAGACAAGCTCACAGTACCACGCGCCAAGCGGTCGGTGGATGTCACGCTGACGGTAGTCTTGGGTAGGCTGCTGAGAATCTGATTAGCGGAATTCAAAGGGCGTATCTGCAATTGTAGGCTGGTGGTGCCGACGGTTAGCGTCCGCCCGCCCACAATCGACGTACCATCGGGTGCGACGAGCGCCAGCGATCGCAGCGTGTTGGATAGTGTTGACTCTACGCTGGGAACCGACGGAGCCAGTTGCGTTAGTCCTTCAGACTGAGCTAACTGGTCGAGTTGACTGCCTAGAGCATCGAACGCCATCAACATTCGAGCTTCCAACTGTTCCAGCGTCAGCGGGGGGCGGTTCTTGAGAGAACGGGAGACGGGAAGTCGGCTGATAGAGCCCATGCACAGAAACCTCGATGAAGTGAATCAGGATGAAAATCTAGGGTGAGCTAGGAGCCATCGAAAACCTAGATCGATTCCGCACCGAGAGCAAATCGGAAACTGCAAAAAACCATCAATCGCCACACATTCGCTGGGAACCAGGCAGAGACTGGGCAGGGATTGGCCCCATTGAGGCCAGCAGAATAGTCATTACCGGAGTAATCGCTCGAAGCTGCTATCGCCCCATGGCAGATGGAGATGCCCCTGGTTTGCAGCGCGCGTCTGCCTTCCACGCTCTCGGCGAGCGTAGCTGACTGACGTTCTCGGGCGAGGGACGCTGCCTGACGTTTTCGGCAAACGTAGCTACTTCAGGCTTTGGCGATCCAAGCTACCTCGCACGACAAATTAAGATTTAGAACGGTACGCTGTCGTCTTCGTCATATTGCGCTTGTGCCAAGCTGGCGTTGACGTCGCCTGCGTCAAAACGGCCTGTAGATCCAGGCGCCGCGCCGCCTAGTGGTCGAAAGCTGATCGCTTCACAACTGAGAAAGTATTTCACTTCGCTATTGGGATCTCGCTGCCAACGTCGTCCGTTCAATCGGTAGCAGACTTCGATTTCATCACCCACAGACAAAGCATCTACTTGATCGCAAGCATCCTGCAAGAACTCCACCGGCACATAATTGGGAAAGCGACCATTATCCTGCTCAAGCACCACCAATCGCTTACGAAAGCCCTTCTGCCCGAAAACCTTAGTCTCTTCAACTAAATGGACTTTGCCCTGAACCTTAGCAGCTTCCATCACCCCGATTCCTATCTGCAAATACTCGTGCGTTTTGTATCAATCGCGAAATACCACTGTCCGAAGTGGCCATGATACAGCTCTACCGGCTTACAGGCAAATGCAAGCATTGGTTATTTGCTGTTTGATTGGGGCAGCGAAGGCATATGAGCTGTGCGAGAGCCGTTGAGCGCTAGTCCGACTGACCTAGCGATGGGGCACGGGCAGTGGATATTCTTGGAAATGAGTAACCTGAACAATTTTCGAAGGAGCTAGAGCATATGGGTATTCGCCTTGTCTGCTGTTGGCCAGGATTGGCCAAGCTGTGGTACCGCGGAGATACACGCTCGTTGTGCTGGGCAATACTGTACAGTTGGACATGCTGTTGGCTGCTATTGGCGACGTTTATTTGGCCGCAGTGGGTCAGCAGTTGGGGGATCGTAGTGTTATGGGCGGTGATGGGGGTGGTTTGGCTGGTCAGCCTAGTTATCAGCCATTTTGGGCTTCCGCGACTCATCGGATTGCCAGATCACAAGGCAGGGCAGTTATTTCAGCAGGCACAAGTGGCCTATCTTCGTGGCCAGTGGTTTGATGCCGAAGCGCTTTTGTTGGATGTTTTGAGCCAATTTCCTCGAGACGCCGAAGCGTTGCTGTTGTTGGTTAACGTATTGCGCCAGTCGCAGCGATGGTCGGCAGCACTACGTCGGCTCGATCAGCTGCAATTGCTGGAAACTGCAGCACCATGGCGATTTGAAATCGAACGTGAGCGGCAATTGATCGCTGCTCGCATTGCTCGGGCTCGTGAAAACAACTAGGCGGACACTACTGCTTAATTGACATAGTTCGGAATGGTTTCGCTTTCATTGGCTACCTGCCCGAGGAGCAGCAACTGACGGTTATAAACACTGGTCGAAGCGAATTCTTTAATAGACACCCAGACAGCACCTCGATTTCACATTGAAAACTCAGCAATTAGCTGGGTTAAACAGTGCCTTCCAACCGGGGCCTCGAACATTCAAGCTCGACAGACAGTTGGGGTACTAATGATCCTTCAGAATTTTTCCGCTGTTCAGCGATTAATCGCCAAACCGTGAAAGGGAGCCGCAGTTTAAGATTGGTTGTTTTCAGGTTAACGCTGCCAAATTGCCGAGTGTCTTGGCGCTTTCGGAAAATGCGTGGGATTTTTTTCGTTCAGGTGATCTGCCGTAAAATCCCTCAAACCGCTACCATTAACCAAATCGTTAGGCTTACCTGCTAAGGGGCTCAAATGTCGGGGAAACCAAGCATGCTTGGGTTCCCCAACTGCCAACTGGCACGCACCTTCAGTTAGTAAGACTCGAAATGGCAGTCCGTTTTCATCCGTGTCAGACTGGCATGGCGACGGGCTGGCATAGTCTTTGCAGTTTCGATACCGACTAGCTGCCGTCGCAAACGGCCTGATAATTGATCGTGGACAACTCTGCGGTCGCCCGTGGAAGTCACAGTTACACCATCGAAGGGGTATTTTGTATGTACGAACGCTTCACCGACCGGGCTCGCAAGGTAATGCAGTTAGCCAATCAAGAGGCTCAGCGCTTCAACCACGAGTACATTGGCACCGAACACATTCTGTTGGGTCTGGTAAAGGAAGGCAGCGGAGTGGCTGCCAATGTGTTGAAGAACCTGGATGTCGATCTCCGCAAAATTCGGCTGGAGGTTGAGAAGCTGGTCCAGAGCGGTCCCGAAATGGTGACCATCGGTAAACTGCCTCAAACTCCACGGGCCAAGAAGGTTATTGAATACTCCATGGAGGAGGCTCGTAATCTGAATCACAATTATGTGGGCACCGAACATATTCTGCTGGGGCTGCTTCGCGAACAAGAAGGCGTAGCGGCTCAAGTCTTGATGAATCTTGGCATGAAGCTTGATGACGTGCGCGAAGAGGTCTTGAACCTACTCGGCCACGGCATGGAAAGTGGCGATAGTGAGCGCGGTCGAGCTGAAGCAGGCGAGCGCAGCGATGCACCCAGTTCGTCCTCCAAAGGGGGTAAGAGCAAGACACCAGCGCTGGACAGTTTCGGTCGCGACTTGACGGAATTGGCGCGACAAGGCAAGCTCGACCCAGTGATCGGCCGTGCTCGTGAAATCGAGCGAGCCATTCAGATTCTGTGCCGACGCAGCAAAAACAATCCGGTGCTACTGGGCGAGGCCGGAGTTGGCAAGACGGCGATTGTTGAAGGCTTTGCGCAGCGCGTGATCTCCGGGGATGTTCCCGAAATCTTGGCCGATAAGCGGATTGTGGTTCTGGACTTGGCCATGATGGTGGCCGGCACCAAGTATCGTGGACAGTTTGAAGAGCGTATTAAGGCGGTGATGAATGAAGTTCGCCGCGCGAAGAACACCATTCTGTTCATCGACGAATTGCATACGTTGGTAGGTGCTGGTGGTGCTGAAGGCGCTATCGATGCTGCTAATGTGCTCAAGCCTGCGTTGGCCCGTGGCGAAATTCAGTGTATTGGTGCGACGACGTTGGACGAGTACCGCAAATACATCGAAAAGGACAACGCGCTGGCTCGCCGATTCCAAGAGATCATTGTCGATCCGACCGGTAAAGAAGAAACGATTGAGATTCTGCATGGTCTGCGAGAGCGTTACGAGGAGCACCATCGAGTCAAATACACGGACGATGCCATCCAAGCTGCGGTCGAAATGAGCGAACGATACATTACCGCTCGCTGTCTGCCGGACAAGGCGATCGACGTGATCGACGAAGCGGGTGCACGTATCCGCCTACGCAACATGTCCAAGCCACCCGATTTGAAGGAATTGGACGCGGACATTGAAAAGTTGAATCGCGAAAAGGAAGAGGCGGTTGCCAATCAAGATTTCGAAAAGGCGGCCTCACTCCGCGACCAAGCTGACAAGCTCCGCAAGAAGAAGGACACGCTGTCGCGTGAATGGCGTGATCGCAGTCGCGATGCAGATGGAATTGTTGATGAAGAAGTCATCTCCGAAGTGGTCTCCAAGATGACCGGAATTCCTCTGACTCGGCTGAGCACCGAAGATAGTGCTCGGTTGATGCAGATGGAGGATGAACTACACAAGCGGGTTGTCAGCCAAGAGCAGGCCGTTGCCGCTGTGGCCAAGGCGGTTCGTCGGAGCCGTAGTGGATTGAAAGATCCGCGTCGCCCAACCGGCTGCTTTGTGTTTGCTGGCCCGACCGGCGTAGGTAAGACTTTGCTGGCTAAGGCATTGGCTGAGTACATGTTCGGTGACTCCGACGCGCTGGTGCATATCGACATGAGCGAATACATGGAAAAGCACAATATCAGCCGCTTGATCGGTGCACCTCCGGGTTACGTCGGCTATGAAGAAGGCGGTCAACTGACCGAAAAGATTCGCCGCCGTCCGTATGCGGTAGTGTTGCTGGACGAAATCGAAAAGGCGCATCCCGATGTCTTCAATATGCTGCTACAAGTCATGGAAGAGGGACGCCTGACCGACTCGTTCGGTCGCAACGTGGACTTCCGCAATGTAATCTTGATTTTGACCACCAACGCCGGTGCCGAAGCCATCAAAAACGAATCGGCGTTTGGATTCCAGCGGCCCGACGACGACAGTTCGTACGAGTCGATGAAGACGCGGGTCATGGATCAGATTGAACGGGTCTTCCGTCCTGAGTTCCTCAACCGCTTGGACGATACCATCATCTTCCGGCATTTGAACAAAGACGACCTCAAGAAGGTTATCGACTTCGAAATGTCCAAGGTGCGCGTGAGATTAAAGGAACGTGGTTTTGAGCTGGTGTTGACCGATCAGGCCAAGGATTTCTTAATCGAAAAGGGTGCCAACCTGGACTACGGTGCTCGACCACTGCGTCGCGCGTTGGAGCAGCGAGTCGAAGACCCGCTGGCCGAAGAAATTCTGCGCGGCGCATTTGAAGGTGTAAACACAATTGTGGTGGACGCCGTCAAGAATGAAGAAGGCAAAGTCATCCGGCTGGATTTTCGCGGTGAAAACCGCGATCAGCCAATTCCAGTGGAACCAGTGCTGGCCGGACAAGATCACTAAAGTGCGCGGCCAATAGGAATTTACCAGTAGCCATCGTCGCCAGACGGTGGCTACTCGCTTTGCCGCCGTCTGGCGACGGTGGCTTTCAGTGCGCCGCCCGCCTAACTACGTCAATCCGCCATGCGAATCGCACTGCTGACCACTTTACTTTTGGTGTCCTTGGGTTGCCGTGTTCTCTATGGTCAGCAGCCTGTAGCGTTGGTCTGTTCCGAGCTGGACGAGTCGTCAGGGCTGGCCATTTCGCAGCTCGATCCTGGAAATGTCTGGACGCACAATGATTCCGGTAGTCCGCCACGCTTGTTTCTATTCAATCGCCAGCGCGGCGACTTACTGGCGACATTTGAATTGGCGGGTGCCCGGTGCGTCGATTGGGAGGATATGTGCAGCTTTCAGCTCGAAGGTAAGAGCTACCTGGCTATAGGGGATGTGGGCGACAACAACCGTCGCCGCCAGGAGGTGCTGATACACGTCCTGGAGGAACCCACTCTGACGCTCGGCGGTGTCGAGCCGGGAAATGTTACGGCTCCCCAGTTCAGGCCGATTACCGGATATTCCACAATCCGCGTTCGCTTCCCAGAGGGCGCGGTCGATTGTGAAGCTCTGGCATTTGATCCCCTGCACCGCCGCTGGTTGATGGCCACTAAAGAATTCTTTCGTAGCCGGATTTTTTCTGTGCCGTTTGATCTCAACAGTGTTCCGTCGCTAGCCGATGTGACGCCGGCACCCAGCGAATTGATACAAGCTGAACTTTTACAGACGATCAGTGTTCCTATCGTTACAGCGGCTGATATTAGCGCCGATGGTCAAATGCTGGCCCTGTGCACTTATGGACCGGCCTACTTACTGCCACGCGTCGATGGCCGCTGGAGCGAAAAATCCATGGTGCGTCTGCCTCTCCCCAAGCGACGTCAGGGGGAGGCGATCGGCTTTGCCGACGATAACACGCTGTTGATTTCTAGTGAATTCGCACCGACCCCGCTGTGGACCATCAACTTGAGGCAGCATTCCAACTGACTCTTGGACGGCTGTCTGTGGCTATGCGCACCAAAGCGGGACCTGGAAGGCGCAAGTGCAGTCCACGTCTACGAACGTCGCTACCTCAAATGTCAGTGTGACTTCGACGTTCCGTAGCTTGAGAGGATGGATTAGAATACACGGCTGTCCCCAGCCAAGCAGCGGAACTAACGAGCGTCAGCATTGTCAACGGCCAGCCCCACAGCCCTCGATCGCAGTGAAAGCCATGAGCCTCAGAGAATTACAATATAACCATGAAGTTATGAAATTCCCGGCCGGTGAAGCGTTGGGGTGCAGTTACCGCTGGCCTGGAGGTCAGTACTGCGCAATTCACACCGATCGTGGTATCCTGGCGTGCGGCGTGTTCGATTGCCGAAGTGCCAGCGAGTTTAGCTATGCGCTAGCCATTGCTCGGGGCACTCCGCAATCACCGTTGTGCGTCCCACAAGACCTATTGACTGCGGACGTGGCCGAGGTCAGCCGAGTAGCGGCCGATTTAGGCATCCGCGTTGGAATGAGTGGTCAAGAAGCGCTGGAACTGCTGCTCAAGGCGTCATCGGAGAGTCCACAGCCGGCACTTCGTTGATCGAGTCGTAGGGTGGGACCAGCGGGGCTGACGTAAAGTGACCGTGAAGCCTATTGTATGTTGCTATTCAACTGGTGCGTTTCAGCGATAGTTTTGTCCCCCGTGCCGGGCCGCCACCATACCGAACAGACACAGAATTTAGATTTTCGATAACTCTGAAACAAGGATCGCATTTGATATGCCCAAGTTAACCATCGAAGGACAAGCTCCCATCGAAGTGGCCGCAGGCAAACGACTCGTGCTGGCGCTCACCCAGGACGCTGCCATCGACCAACTGCACGCGTGCGGTGGAAACGCTCGCTGCACGACTTGCAGAGTTGAATTTGTGGATGGTGAGCCCGAACGCATGACGCAGGCTGAAAAGAATTGTCTAGCTGCGCGGGGCCTGAGCGGTGTGCGTCTAAGTTGCCAGATTGCCTGCGACCAGGACATGACAGTCCGCGTCATCAGCCGCTTGGCGGGCAGCGGTCGGGCTGACCAAGGCTCGCCGGTGCGGCCCGAGATAAGTCCCGATCCGGTGTGGGAGACTCGCTCGTAAGGTGTTCTCTGACACAATTCCGTAATCACCTCATCGTTCTCGACCGCAAACCTATTCGTTTGACTCGCTGATGTCACATAACACGTTTGGCCATCTGTTCCGCGTCACAACCTGGGGCGAGAGTCATGGTCCCGCACTGGGCTGCATCGTAGATGGCTGCCCGCCGGGAATTGAATTCACGATCGCAGAAATTCAAAGTTATTTGGATAAGCGCAAGCCCGGTCAATCGCGGTATACGACGCAGCGCAAGGAATCCGATGCTGTGTCGGTACTGTCCGGCGTGATGCCTGATCCAGATCGGGCTGAAGTGTTGATAACCACCGGTACGCCGGTCAGTCTGATGATTCACAATGAGGATCAACGTTCCAAGGATTACTCGGAGATCAAGGATCGTTACCGACCGGGCCACGCAGACTACACGTATCAGGCCAAATACGGCCTGCGCGATTTTCGTGGCGGAGGGCGTTCGTCAGCGCGTGAGACGGCCGCGCGTGTGGCTGCCGGCGCACTGGCTCGCAAAATTGTGCCAGGCATGAGTGTGCGCGGAGCGCTGATTCAACTGGGACCGCATCGAGTCGATCGCAGCCGCTGGGATTGGTCGCAAGTCGATGCCAACGATTTCTTCTGTCCAGACGTGCAGGCGGCTCAGTTGTGGAGTCGATACTTAGATGAAATTCGACTGAGTAAAGATTCAATCGGTGCTGTGATCGAAGTGGTGGCTGATGGTGTGCCAGTCGGTCTGGGAGCGCCGCTGTATGCTAAGCTGGATCAAGATATTGCTGCCGGATTGATGTCGATCAACGCCGTCAAGGCCGTAGAAATTGGTGCCGGATTTGCCGTAGCGGAACTGCTAGGCAGTCAGAACGCAGACGAGATGCGCAGTGGGGAGGGAGGCCAAGTCGAATTCTTGTCCAATCACGCCGGTGGTATTTTGGGCGGCATTTCGACAGGACAACCGATTGTGGCCCGCTTTGCCGTTAAACCTACCTCGTCGATTCTAACGCCCCGCCGCAGCGTGACCGCAACGGGACAGGAGGTAGACATCATTACCAAAGGGCGCCACGATCCATGCGTAGGAATTCGCGCTGTCCCTATTGGCGAAGCCATGTTGGCCTGCGCCCTGGCCGATCATTATTTACGTCACCGCGGACAGACCGGAGTTGGTTAAAGCTACCAGGCGTAGCCGGCACCCACAGAAAAGTCCACATGGTGGGTTTTCAGGTCATCCGCATAGGCCTCTGCAGCAGCACTGGCACCGAAAATGCTGCCAAATGCGAATGCTTCGACTGGATCGCTGGAACTTTCCCACTACATCAATTTCAGCCTGGTCTACCTATGCCTCCCAGGGCTGCTAGATTTCCGCTGTCCGTGTAAAACTACCGTCTACAGAAGATGGTAAACCAGCTCGCCCGCCATTTGGCGATGGTAGCTAATCATAAACTGCTGGCCCAATCAGATTCTTGCAGGGGATCACGGTAGACAAGTGGCACCTAAAATCGCTAGAGTCCCCTAATCAACTCCAGTTCAGCTAGTTTGGGGCACAGCGCGCCGCGGGCTGGAATTAACTGTGCATTACCGATAATCCATCCGCCGCATGGCAACTGTCACCGGTCGAACAATTCGCTTGCACGAATCGACTCAGCGCGCAATCTGCCGAGCAAGTTTCGTTTTGCTTAGCCTACTGCCTCTGGCGCTATGCCTAGTTTGGACGGTAGCATCCTATCTGCCCGGCTATGGCCAACTTCAAGCTGACCGTTGGCAGCAGCGACTGGCTGGCATGTATGGTCTGACGTTTCGCATTGATGCGGTCGAGTCTTTAGCGCCCTACCGGTATCGTGTAACAGGAGTCCAGTTGTTGCACCCAGAAACTCAGGCTGCTATCGGACAGGCCAGTAGTGTTGATCTTCACTGGGAAGGCGGCCAATGGATGGCATCGCTGACTGATATGCAAGTTCAACTGGACCAGTGCCTGGAAGCTTGCCGGATCGTGCATCAATGGTACATGTGCCGCCCAGGTGCACAGCGCTACCGAGCCACGGTGACTTGCAAACAACTGATCATCGAGTCGGCACAGCAATCGCAGCGCATAGACGATGCCGTGGTACAGACTTTTCCAGAGACCGACAAATGGGGATTCAAAGCCACTTTTCACCACCGTGACGCTACTGAACCCAAATTGCCCACTAAGGCAAGCCAGCTACTGATGGTTCGCCGTCACGACACGAATCAGTCAGCTACCGAATTACAGTTGCGCGCTGAAACTCCCCTGCCCTGTTGGCTGTTGTGGGAATTCTTTCAAGGTCCACCTTCGGCAGACTCGCTGCCTGTCGGCTGGCCGACATTGCAACCCGCTTGGCTGACTGGAGTGTTGGATGTGCGTTATCAGTCCAATTCAAGTAGTTTGTATTTGTCCGACGTAAAGATTTCTCAATTGGACCTTAGTCGCTGGGCGTTTAATCAATCGGCAGTCATGAGTGGTCGAGCCGATTTGCATATTGCCCAAGCCAAATTCGGTTCACTGGGACTGGATTGGGCCGAAGGCCGCTTGGAAATGGGGCCGGGCCGCATCGATGCCAGCTTTTTGCAGTCGTTGGGACGTTATGCGCAAATTCAATTGCCTCAGTCCGACTTGGCCGTCGATAGTGTCAGCTTTGATCGCCTGGCGGCCGCCTTCCGCATCCAGCCGCAGCAGATTCAATTGCTCGGGCAATTGAGCCCCTCCGGTTGTATTTTGCAGGACGCCCGCGGTCCACTGGCAGCCAGACTGGATCCCGCGCCCATTCCGCTGACGAATTTGGTTTATGCTATTGGCGCTGGGCATCCAGCGCTGGCTCGACAGGCATTGGTGTGGTTGCCACTAGAAGAGCGTCAACGCCAACAAGCTTCGGCTGCATTGCGCATCAGTCGCAATCAGCCGCATCATGAACTGAATTGAACCTATCAATTCTTCGGACGCTGACCGTCGCCAGACAGTGAATGGGTGACTGCCAAATCAAGACGGACCATGGTGCCTCTGTCGATTTGTGAGCGACGCGCACTTGATGCACAACAGAACGCTCACTGCGGAGGGGGGGTAAGTTCAAATATTTTGGGCCAATTCTTGCCGGTAACGAATAGTCGGTTGGATTGTGCGTCGTAAGCGATGCCATTGAGCACATGTTCGCGGTCGCGGCCTGCGGCAGGGTATAGTGCACTGCAGTCGATCCAGCCTTTGATTTGGCCGCTGGTGGGTTCGATGCGGGCGATGCGATCTTCATACCAGATACAGGCCCACAATTCTTGACCTACAAACTCCAGTTCGTTGAGCCGATCTTGACGTTTGCGACCGTAGGTTACATTGATCCTGCGCAGCGGCTTGAGCGTGGCGGGATCGAGTACCTGAATAGTGGCCGAGCCATCGCTCATAAACAACTGTTTGCCGTTGGTAGTCAATCCCCAGCCCTGCCCAGTAAAGCCAATCCTGCCGGTGGATCGAAGCGTCTGCTTGTCGTAGACAAAACAGACCCGCTCTTTCCAGGTTAGCTGATAGATGCGTTCTTCAAACAGACAAATACCTTCACCAAAGAATTGTGGAGGCAGGCTAATCTCGGTTGGCGGAGTGCCGCCACGCAGATCATACTTTTTAAGTTTTGAACTGCCGTACTGGCCGGTGCTTTCGTAAACCGTTTCGTCCTCAATGGCTAGACCTTGGCAAAAGTCGTTGGGGTCGTGCGCATACGCGGCAATGACTTCTGCGCGGAGCATGATAGGGCTGGATTGATGGCCATCGGCAGTGTCGTAATGACGAAAGCTGAACGCCAGCGCTACCAGACTGACTAGCGGAACGATCAGCCACCAAGGCTTACGAAACATGGGTTACTCGTTACCAACAGCAAAGGAATGCGATTCTACAGCCGGTCTACTAGCCCGGCGAAGTATTGTAGTTCCCGAGCGATGCCTGAGGCTAGGTCAGTCGCCGCCAGCTCAGGCGGCAAAACAGTCCAAGCATAGGTTTCTACTTCATAATGACCGGTGAACCAGCTACGGCCGGCTACCTCTGTGGCCGACTGCTGGCGCAGAAACCGGCAGGCTGCGCTGATGTCCGCCTGCGTCGAAGATAAATGGCCGAACTGTTGAACGAAGATAGGCAGATGAAAGTGGATCCGCCAGGGCTGAAGGGGAAGCTTGTGCTTGTGCCACGTCGCTAGAGCCACCGATAGGTCTTCGCAGAATCCATTCAATTGCCTGTCGCTACCACAGCGCGTGGTTTGATGCAGATATTTCGGCTCGTTGAATTGCTGCACCTGAGACAACATGGCCCGTTGTACTTCTGGCTGGCCATCCGCTGTATCCCAGGGGACATGGACTGCGGAAGATATCTGGACCTTGCCCACACGGATGCCGGCATTCAGGTATGCGGCCAGCGCTTGTTGTTGAGGTTCAAACATCACGCTGCTGTGGCACACATCGTGGCAGACTGTTAGGTATCTCCGAGCCATTTCAGCATCTGGACTACTGAATAAATATCGTTGGAAGAATTCGATAATGTCTGCGGCAGTGTCCAGCACGCACCCAGGCTCGGGCTCAATGGCCAAAACAATCTCGCAGCCACGCTGCTGAGTAATGCGATCCAGGAATCGAGCCGTCTCTAATAGGTGGTCGGCGGACAATTTGAAATTCTCGGCGTGCCACGGAGCGTGCGGCCAACCTAACGGCAGCGTCGAAATCGATCCACTTCGACCGCTGGGCAAAATAGCATTCAATATCTGAGCTAATTGTTGCGTATGACGGGCGCGCGAGGGGCACATCCAGGTCGGCTGGTAAACCGCGTGCTTAACGACCGGCTGATGAAAATCGCCTTGAGGAAAGCCATTTAGCGTATATGGAACCAGCCTGCGGTCCATCAGCCAGTCGCGGAGCCAAACAGCCTGACCAGCGGCCAGTACGCTACTGGTTATCGCTTCGGGCAACCATAGGCCAACCGGCAATCGACCATCTCCAACAACCCGATCGCGTACGGCTGTGGCATAGGTATCCAAGTTGCTGAGGGCACCTGACAAATCTGCAGCCGCATGGACGTTGGTGCAATAACCAAAAGTCAATTCATCGGTTTCCAAACCCGGTTACCCCTCTACGCTGTCGATTTGGTGGAAGGCCCAAGTCGAGCCAAATTCAATTCTAATACGGCCTTCGGAGCGGATAGGCACTGGAAGCACTATAACTCCACCGCGTGGCCACGGTAGTTAGGTGAGGACGGTAGCCCCAGGATTCTATCATACCCACCTACACGAATCCTGCTCGACCGATTAACCTCTGCTGCGGGGCCTGCATCTGTTTGTGTTGCGTCAGGCGCTACGTTTCTCAAGTCTATCAATTTTGGCCAACGGGAATCTGACATCAGTGAAAACGGTTCGCATCACGCCAGTTGGACCAGTTGCCGGTACAATTCGGCCTCCGGGCAGTAAGAGTATTACCAATCGAGCCCTTGTGTGCGCGGCGCTGGCTGACGGGACAAGCCGGCTGAAAGGGGTGTTGAATAGCGAAGATACTCAAGTCATGATCCAGGCCTGGAGGCAATTGGGGCTGAGCGTCCATCATGATCCGGCCTTCAGCAGCTTGGAGATCGTTGGCTGTGGGGGAGAATTGCCCACCAGGTCGGCTGAATTATTCGTAGGCAATAGCGGTACGACGATTCGCTTTCTGACCGCAGCGCTGAGTGCTTGTCGCGGGAGTTTTACTTTAGACGGTGTTGATCGGATGAGGCAGCGTCCAATTGGCGACCTACTGCGCGGTTTAGAGCAATTGGGCGGGACGGCTCGCAGCATCAACTCGAAATTTCCCGACTGCCCACCGGTGAAGATCGAGTCTCAAGGGTTATCCGGCGGTTTGGCGGTGGTTGCCGGCAACATTTCCAGCCAGTTCTTGTCGGGACTCATGCTGGCGGCTCCACTTGCCCGGCGTTCGGTAACCCTTGAAGTTGAGGGACCGCTGGTTTCAATTCCATACGTCAGCATGACGGCCCAGGTGATGCGGGCGTTCGGTGCCAGCGTTTCGGGAGACTCGTCAGGCCCCTATGTCATCGAGAGTCAACACGCGTATCGGGCTGCCGACTATGCGATTGAACCCGACGCTTCAGCGGCAAGTTACTTTTGGGCGGCAGCCGCAATCACCGGTGGACGGGCACGCGTGGAAGGTCTGTCAAAAAATAGTCTGCAGGGCGATGTGCGCTTTTGCGAAGTGCTCCGGAAAATGGGATGCAGCATTAAATATGAAAATGATGCAGTCGAGGTCCAAGGTACCGGCCGACTGTCGGGTGTAGACGTCAATATGGCGGATATCAGCGATACAGTTCAAACGTTAGCGGCAGTGGCCGTGTTTGCTGACGGTCCCACCACGATTTGCGGCGTGGCGCACAATCGCGTTAAAGAGACGGATCGTATCGCCGATTTGGCTCACGAACTGCGCAAGCTGGGTGCAGATGTTCGGGAATTGGACGACGGGCTGAGAATCTGTCCGCCAGCTCAAATCCGGCCAGCAGAGATTGCTACCTATCATGATCACCGGATGGCTATGAGCCTGGCCTTGGTAGGGTTGCGGACCTCTGGCATTGTCATTCGAGACCCGGATTGCACCGCCAAGACCTATCCGGAATACTGGCAGGACTTAGCCAACTTTACTGGTAGTCGTATTGACGCCAGCGTCAGCTAGGAACTGTTGAGTTCGGGCCAGCGCTTGTTCGATCCTCAGATCGGACACCGATTCCTCTTGGCACAGGCTAGCCCCAAATTGATCGTGGCTAGCCACAAAAGTTGCCAAGCAATGCGAACATTCAACCTGACGATTGAGCAGCTCAACCCGAATCTCCAATGAGCGGCCACATGTCGGACACGAGCGATTAAAACAGGTTCTTGCTGCCATTTCAGAACTCTCCATTGATATGCCTCCCGCCAAGCATTGATCTTTCGGCGGGTGCGATCCTAAAATCGTCCGAAAACTTAGAGCATCAAAGCTGGGCAGTCATGTCATAGAGTACTTGTCGGTGAGCGAGGTTCGTTTACAACCTGGCCTACCTGCACTATTTTGATTGCCATTTGGCGTGCCCGTAGTTTACCCTCCATTGCATCTACGTTTATGTACGCTCAAAACGTCGGTTGGTTCGAGGCGTCAGGTGCGTTGGCGGATTAGGCATGTCGTAAAGCCAATCACTCATGGAGTAAATCCATTGAAACCGATTATTGGACGATTAAACCGCTTTGTCAACCTCTACAGGAAGTTAAAAGCACGCAAGGTATCTTTTGCTTGATAGTTCAATTGGGCTTAGAGAGCATTAGTTAACTATCTGAAGGGAATGCGGCCCTTTCGGGTGGTTTGTTCCATTGGGCGGGTATCTCAAATTGATGTCGGGGTCACGCTAGGCTGATCGCGCACTAGCTTTAAGGCGGTCATGCCGAAGCCAGCAGCGAATCGGACACCGACTGCAAAAGTACGTCTATCGAGCAGGCCACGGTATTGGACCTGCTATAGGCCAAGTATTCGCGCACACAATTCGACTCACACGAATTGGCGTTTTACGTGGGTGAGAATTCGCAGAAGGATGCTGAAGTGATAACACGTCTAGAGACAGCTGAAGAGCTGTTGGTTAACATGCTGGCAAGGGTCCGGGCTGTTGGCAATCGAAGGCTGGCAGTCTAGGCGATTATGGATGAGTTGTATCGCAATAGGAATTGGTAATGACTGATAACGCGTCTGCCTCACGATCACTTTTGGCAACTCCGCTTGCTCAATGGCATGTCGAACATGGCGGTAAGCTGACGGAATTTGCCGGTTATCAAATGCCAGTGCAGTACGGTTCGATTGTTACCGAGCACTTGGCGACGCGACAAGCTGCCGGACTATTTGATGTCTCCCATATGGCTCGCTTGCGTTTCGAGGGGCCAAACAGCACTCAGCTCTTGGATCACCTGCTAACGCGACCTGTCCACGACATGCGGCTTGGCCAGGTACGGTATGCCCTGATTTGCAATGCGGCAGGCGGTATTTTAGATGACGTACTAGTCAGTTACTTAGAAGCGCCCAGCGGTCGTCAGTTTTACGTGATGGTCGTTAACGCGGGCAACCACCAGAAGATACTCAAGTGGCTGCAACCACACGCCGCCGATTTTCCTGATGTAGTCCTTAGCGACGTTACGGCCTCCACCGCCATGATGGCTGTGCAAGGCCCCAAAGCGGCTACCATCCTGCAGCGGTTGTTTCCGGAATATGCCAAGCGCGTGGTGGGGCTACGATACTATCGAAGTCTAGTGACCCATCAAATGGGCAAGCCGGTGATCGTCAGTCGTACTGGCTACACGGGTGAAGATGGTTTTGAATTGATCGTTAGATCAGAATCGGCGCTGCGAGTCTGGGAGAATCTGATGCTTGCTGGTCGGGAACACGGATTGTTGCCAGCCGGATTAGGCGCCCGTGATACATTGCGCCTGGAAGCTGGCATGCCGCTTTATGGTCACGAATTGTCTGAAGAGATTGATCCATTGACCGCTGGCGTAGGTTTTGCCGTTAATCTGGATAACCGATCTTTCATTGGCTCAGATGCGCTACGCACACTGCAAGCCAGCGGAGTTCGGCAGCGTCGAGTGGGTTTGCAACTGCAGGGGCGTCGCGCGGCCCGGGAAGGTGCCCACGTATTAGATGCTGACCAGCGGATCGTTGGACGAGTCACCAGCGGTACGTTTTCTCCCACTTTACAGCGCCCGATCGCCATGGCCTACGTGTCTGCCGAACTGTCGGCGGTCGGTAGCATGTTGAGCGTCGATGTGCGCGGATCCAGAGTTGAAGCTCAGGTTGTCCCCCTGCCGTTTTACAAGGCCTCTTCGTAGCTGCCGTCGCCAGGCGGTGGATATGCTAATGATGGAAAATGCATAATCGACGATTCAAAATGGAGGCGGGTAGTTGGAGGCGGGTGGCCAACCGTTGAGATTATGAGCCAAGGCCATTTATTTAGCCAACTGCCCCTAGGCTCGACTCGCAGCGCCGCAGAATTTCTGCCTCCCACATTTCCCGAATGGGCCAGTTGCCTTACGATAATCACCACTGTGAGTCATCTTGGCAATTAGGAGCACTGACGATGGATCCGCGCGATCTAAAATTCAATCCGTCCCACGAGTGGGTGGGCGTAGTCGAGGATGCACAAGGAAAAATTGCCGTCGTCGGCATCACCGACTTTGCGCTCGAGCAACTGACGGATTTGGTCTACATGGAATTGCCAGCGGTTGGAGCCCACGTGACGCAGGGCGAGCAGTTTGGCGAAGTGGAATCGGTTAAAGCCGTCAGCCCACTCTACAGCCCCGTTTCTGGCGAGGTCGTGGAAGTGCATGGCGAACTCGTCGACCAGCTCGAAAACCTGGCCAGCGATCCTTACGACAATGGCTGGCTAATCAAAGTTCGCTTGACAGACAGTTCGCAGCTCGACAGGCTGCTAGATCGCCAGACGTATGTCCAGCAGTGCGGGCAATGATCCGATTTTAGGCCAGGCTGGCGGCATGATCGCCGGTGTTGCGTGGATTGACCGCCCGCGGAGCGGCATCGAAAATATGGCGATCGACCAGACCATGCTCCAGCGCACGGCTCAGGATCGCCTTCCGCGTTTGAGATTCTATCAGTGGGACCAGCCCACAGTATCGTTGGGCTATTTTCAAAAGTTTGGCGACTATCAGAAATTTCCGCTTGTGGGAACTTTGCCGGTGGTGCGGCGTGCTACCGGAGGCGGGGCCATCGTCCATCACCATGATTGGACCTACTCGCTGACGGTTCCCGCCGAACTGCGATCTAACAATCTGCATAAAGCTACGGTCTCCAGTGCGCAGGTAACAACTACCCAACCATCCCTGACCAACACCCAGTCTAACACCCCCTGTCAAAACTCAATCGCTCTTAATACCCAACCCAAGAACCGCCAACTTGGAGCTGCAACCGGGCTGTACGAATGCATCCATTTGGCGGTAGCCGTCTGGCTTCAGGGATTACACTGGGATGCCGGCCTTTACGCCACTCCGGAGACGCCTGGCCATGTGGCTACGGGGGCGAGTTGCGGTCCGTGTAGATTTCTGTGCTTCGAGCGGCGGCATGCAGGCGATGTGGTTGTTGGAGCCAATAAAGTTATGGGCAGTGCTCAACGACGTTTGTCGGGAGCGCTGTTGCAACACGGTAGTCTGTTGTTGGCGATGAGTCCATTCGCGCCCAGCCTGCCGGGTTTAGAAGATTTAACGGCCCCACCGCGTTGTGTTGAGTTTGCCGGATGGGTGGAAGCGATTGTTGACAGTCTGCTCCGCGAATATCGCATCATGTTTGCCTTCGCCGATCGCCAGCCAGACTGGATATCCGCCTCAGCTGAAGATATTTGCAGGCTTGAAAGCCCGCCATGGATAGGTAGAATTTAATGCGTGGACTTTAGTGCTCAGCGACTTTATTTATTCCATTCAATTCCAGTACGCTGCTGCGCTCGGTCTGCCCCAATTCTTTCGCGATACGCAAGTCTTGTTCCCTTCCCTTCGCATTTTTTCCGTTGACTGTAGCTGCCAAGTAACAAGATCCAGGATGTCGTGTGTTGACGATGCCGCTATAACTTGGTGGACATGAAGTCTGACATTCGTTCGTTTCTAACTGAACGTATCGAAGGACGGGCCGTTGGATGGTCGTAATGCGTGAGGGTAGGCATGCAGGTGCAATTGAAGGTGCTGTCTGGCAATCTTGCTGGAAAGCTGATATCGGTCAACCACGAGAAATTCCTAATTGGTCGCAGCGATGGATGCCATCTGCGACCCAGGAGCGATTCGATTAGCCGCCGTCACTGCGCTATTGTCCGCAAGGACGATATGGTCTTGTTAGTAGATCTCAAGAGCCGCAACGGCACGGCTGTCAACGACAAGTTACTAGTACCTGCCAAAGCCCGAGCGCTCAAGCATGGCGACAAGATCAGCATTGGCAAGCTGGAATTCGAGGCCGTGATCGAACCCGGCATATCGACTGTCAAAAAGGACGAGGTCAAGAGCATCAAGGACGCCGCTGTACGCGTGGCAGGCAACGCTGCTAGTGCCCAGTCTGAACCCGTTGACATCAGTCTCTGGCTGGACGAAGCAGAGCAATTTGACCGTCGCGGTTCTGACCCCGACACGAATCATTTCACTATCTCAGCCGGGCAGATCCAAGAGACGGTTTATGAAGTGAAAGCCGACCTGGACACTCAAGCCGGAGCACCGGCCAAGAGCAAGCCGGGCAAGCTACCGCCGACGCCCACCAAGCCCTCTACGGCGAACTCCAAAGACGCCGCCTCCGAAGCGCTCCGCAAATTCTTCAGCGGCGGCCGATAGGCTTGCTAATCGTCACGCCACACAGCGTGTTGCACACACCCTACCGCTGGGTTGTGACCGGTTTTTTGCGCGATGGATAAAGTTCGCGGCATAGCGGGCAAACGGTACCGTCGCAGCCGCGAGCCGTGCAATGTTGCCGTCCGTAGTAGATGATTTGCAAGTGTAGTTTGTTCCAACACTGGCGCGGAAAAAGTCGCTTCAGATCGTGCTCGGTCTGCACGACGTTCCTGCCGCCGGTCAGTCCCCAGCGCTGAGCTAGCCGGTGGATATGCGTGTCGACTGGAAAGGCAGGCACGCCAAAGGCTTGAGCCATCACGACACTGGCCGTCTTGTGCCCTACGCCAGGCAACGCTTCCAGCATTTCAAAATCTGCCGGAACTTGCCCTTGGTGCTGGTCCACTAACTGCTGAGAAAGCTGGCGGATAGCCTTGGCTTTGCGCGGTGCTAGACCTAGCCGCTGGATGACTCGCAAGATGGCCTGCTCCGGCACGCGGCTCATGGCTGAGGGATCGCGAGCCAGGCGCCATAGATCGGGCGTAACCTTGTTGACCATCTTGTCGGTACACTGAGCACTCAGTAGTACCGCGACCAGCAAGCTATATTCGTCGAAGTGATCCAACGGTATTGGTGGATCAGGATACATGGCTTCTAAACGCTCGCGAACGATATCGGCGCGTTGTTGGCGGTTCATGCGAATTCCTTCAAGGCTGGCGAAGCAGCCCCGCCGAGACAGACAGAGCTGTTCCTGTTATAGTCTTAAGGCTGAATCGATGAAAGGTTCAGAACGGCTAACGTAGCTACGCTCGCCAAAGCGTGGAAGACGTACCACCTACCTCCTTCCTCAAGCAAAGGAACGACTGCCATGACGCGAACACCCAATCGACGCACTTTCTTGCGAAATACCTCCACTATGACCGCCGCTGCGCTGCTGACCGGGGCTCGTGGGGTACACAGCCAGCAGCAGACGGAAACCGAGCTGGTCAATTCGCGAATGAATGCCGCAGTGATTGGAACGGGTGGCCGTGGAGGCAGTCACATTGGCGCGATGCTGAATTCGGATCGCGTAACATTGACGCACCTGTGCGAAGTTGATGCAGCCATCGCAAATAGTCGTGCCAGTCAAGTTGAGAGCAAGCAGGGTTCGCGTCCTCAGGTGGTTTCGGATATTCGCAGATTATTGGAAGATAATTCGATCGACATCGTGACTATCGCTACCCCCAACCATTGGCATGCTCTGGGTGGAATCTGGGCGATGCAGGCCGGCAAACACGCCTACATCGAAAAACCGGTATGTTACAACGTCATGGAGGGCTCAGCGCTGGTGGCGGCTGCGCGCAAGTACAACCGCATGTGCCAAGTCGGAACTCAGTGCCGTAGCAGCGATGCCTGTATCAATGCCGTGAAGTTTATGGCAGACGGTGGCATTGGCGAAGTTAACTTTGCGCGTGGTTTGTGCTACAAGCGGCGCTCATCGATCGGTGCCATTGGCGATTACCCGCTGCCAGAGTCAGTTGACTTTGAATTGTGGAGCGGTCCTGCGGAATTGACTACTCCTCGCCTGACTCGCCCCAAATTCCACTACGACTGGCACTGGCAACGATTGTACGGCAATGGCGACTTTGGCAATCAAGGCCCTCACCAAACAGACGTGGCCCGCTGGGGCTTGGGCTTAGATACCCATCCGCGTTCGATTATCACTTATGGCGGTCGCTTGGGTTACCAGGCTGAGCGTAATGATCCAGAATATGTAGACGCTGGTGACACAGCCAATACGGAAGTGGCCATTTTCGATTATGGTTCCAAGTGCATCGTATTTGAAACGCGGGGTCTGAGCGTCGACCAGTGCGCCGACGAACATCTGAATCAACTATTCGGTTCCGATTCTGGTAACAAGGTGGGTGTCGTGTTTTACGGATCGCAAGGATACGTGGTCCAGCGTTCCTACAACCACTGCGTGGCCTTTGATAAGCAAATGAATTTGATCGGTGAGTTTCATGGAACCGGTTTTGACATGGGACATTTTGACAACTTTTTGGATGCCTGCGAGAAACTGGATCACCGAATGCTAACGGCCGATGTCCGTGAGGGCCATCTGTCTGCTGGGCTCAGCCACTTGGGCAACATTTCTTACTACCTAGGTGAAAACAATCGCGTGTCGGTCGCAGAACTGAAGTCGGTCTTGGCCGGTATCGCTTGCATGGACGATGTCGCGACTACAGTCGATCGCACTGTGGCACACTTGGAAAAGAACGGTGTTCAGTTAGCAGCGACACCGCTGTCGGTTGGGCCAGTGCTTCAGTTCGATCCCGATCAAGAAGTCTTTACAAACAACGTGAATGCCAACCAATGGTTGACGCGCAACTATCGCGAAGGCTTCGTATGCCCTAAACCTAGCCAAGTATAGGGATGTGGTGATTCCTCCATCGATCTGGTGAGTAGTAGCCGTAGGCTGTGTGCAGCAATTGGGCAGTCCACGGTGCGCTTAAGTCGGCAAAACGCATCAGGTGACGACTTAAGTTTGAACTGTCACATCACCGACTTGCGAAACATACCACAGCAATTGGTGCCCCGCCCGAAGTGATAGCACTCGCCTGTGGCGGGCCGGACTAACCGTGCTTGAACGAGATTCGTTGCGTTGTGAGTTTCTCTTCAAGTCTGACAACCAGTTTCCGCTGGCCCGCTTGTTCCACCCTGCACGATATTTCTACAGCGGATCAAGGTAGGGAGGTTGGCGATTCTCGAGCTCGGCCAGCGCATTGCCAGCCGCTCGCTGCTCTGCCTCTTTTTTGGTGCGCCCCCAGGCGGGCGAGAATCGACGTTTCTTGATTTCGACGGCGATCTGAAATTGTTTGCTGTGGTCGGGGCCTGTCTCGTCGATCAAGCGGTAGACGGGGCTAGGACCTTGGTCACGCTGAGCCAGTTGCTGCAAGGCCGACTTGTAATTGCCGCTCGAATGACCTTCGACGGCGTGTCGCAATTCGTCGTCCATCGTCCGTAAGATGAAAGACCGAGCGGCTTCCATCCCGCCGTCCAAGTAGATCGCCGCGATGATCGCCTCATAGACGTCGGATAGTAAACTCTTGGGTACCCCCAACCCTTGCGGTACCCCGCGCCCCAAGATCAAGCATTCGTCTAAGCGCATCGTGTGACTAATGCGCGCGCACACGCGACGGCTGACCACCGCCGATTTGATCTGCGTCAGTTCACCCTCAAGGTATTGACTGTGCTGCCGAAATAGTTGTTCACAGATGCAGAATCCCAGAATGGAATCGCCTAAAAACTCAAGTCGCTCATTGGAGTCCAGGCGGCAAGACACTCCGGATGCATGAGTCAACGCAGAGCGCAAGAGCTGTGGATCGTTGAACCGATAACCGATTCGCTGTTGGCACAGCTCAAGCCGTTCCTGGTCAGCGACTTCGGCAGGTTGTTCTGGCATACAACGATAATGACGACCAAGAGTATTGTTCTGGATCTGCCGCACAGGCCTCATCGGCAATATCTATGACCGGCAGTCTGCCGGCGATTCACGCCGTACTCACCAGCTTACCAGAGCGCAACATGCACGCAGCACACAAGCTGGGAAAATGCTCACCCCTCGGGCCTGAGAGTAACGGTCGTATCAATTAGTGTCAACCTGCCGAGTCCATCCGATCGCACATTCAGACACCTGGCGGGTCGCGTCTGCCTAGTCATAACCTAAGTTTCATAAACCATTTTCTGTGTGATTCCGCCATGCACTTGACTTTTCTCGTTATCGCACTGGGCCTAATCGTTACGTCCGCTGGTCATTTCACGATGGCCGGAGTGACCTGGCAACGCATCCGGCACCGACAGCAGACTCGCCGTCAGCGGCAGTTTAAGAAACTGCGTAGCGCTACCCGCATCGCCCGACTGACCAGCGAACTTGAAAGCACCACTGCGCCTGGCCATGCTGGGGAGTGGCGAGTCATGGAAGTTGCCAAGGTGGTCCAGGAATCGTTGGACGTCAGGAGCTTCTACCTGAGTGACCCCTATGGTCAACCATTGCCCGGGTTTTTTCCTGGACAGTATCTGCTAGTGCGGCCAGCGCTGGCCGGTGCCTATCAGTCGACGCGCTGTTATTCGTTGTCCGTCGCTCCAAATGACAAGATGTGGCGGATTACCGTCAAGCGACAGCCATCGGACAAACCGCTGCGCGTCGATCGCAAGTCTGGAGGGCTAAGCAACTGGCTGCACGACAATATCCGCGACGGTGACTGCTTGCTGATCGGTGGTCCCGCCGGTCACTTTTATCTGCCCCTGGAATTCAAGGGTCCGCTGGTGCTACTGGCAGCCGGCGTGGGCATCACGCCGATGGCCAGCATGATGCAGCATTCGATCTTTCACACGCCCACTCGTCCGGTTTGGTTGCACTATCAGGTCACAGATCTACATCACTGGCCATTGGGGCCAGAGGTGCATGCAGTTTGTCAGAATCGCTCACACGTTCAGGCAATTACATATGTCAGTCGCGGCACGTTATCGAGCGAAGCGAGCCATCAGGTACCAGCCGACCAGTTTCGCGCTGGAAAGATTGACATACGAGGCATTGCTTCGGAAAAAGCTGGTCGGTCAGCCCACTACTATATGTGCGGTCCGGAGTCCTGGATGGATTCAATGCGACAAGAACTGCTGTCGGCTGGCATTCAGGAAGCTCACATCCATTGGGAATCCTTTGGCGGTGCAGCTCCCAGTATTGGCGGCGATGTGAATCCTGCTCAGGCCCATGCCGTACGATTTCACAAGAGTCAAACCGATACACGGTGGTCTAGCCCGGACCAAAGCTTGTGGGAATTGGCCCAGGCCAGCGATGTGACTATTGCCAGCGGCTGCTTGAGCGGCGTGTGCGGGTGCTGCCGTGTCAAATTGCTCAAAGGTTCTGTTGCCTACGATCGTAAGATTAGTGTCAGCTTGGCAGACGGCGAATGTCTGACCTGCGTCGCCCGACCGACCTCGGATGTTGTTTTGGATGCCTAGCCAGTCAGAACGAAGTTGCGTGTTGAATTCTCCTTGGATAGATGAGTGTTAAGCATGAACTGGTATGAAATAATCAATCGGCTGGTGTTGTCATTAGTGTGGGCGGTGGTGGTTGCCAGCCCGGTTAGTGCCGAAGAGCCACGGGATGCGGTGACCGATGTGCATTTGAATCCGCATCAGGTACTAGGCGCTGAAAGCTGTCAGAAGTGTCACGCAGCTGAAGTTGGTGTCTGGAAACTGACTCCGCATCATACAACATTTATGACGCTCCATCGCAATCCGGCAGCTCAAGAAATCGCCGATCGTCTTGGCATTCAGTCCTTCAAGAACGACGCCAATTGCATTAAGTGTCACTACACCATGCAAGCCGACGCCCATCATAACTTGCAAGCGATTTCCGGAATCTCTTGCGAATCGTGCCATGGAGCGGCAGAGAAATGGATCGAAGTTCACAACGATTTTGGTGGGCCTCGGGCTACTCGCCAAACGGAATCACCTCAGCATCGTTTGGCGCGTCTGCGGGCCAGCATCGGTGGAGGCATGCGCAATCCGGTTAACGTCTACTTGATCGCTCAAAGCTGTTACCGCTGCCATACAGTGCCCGATGAGCGGCTGGTGAACGTCGGTGGTCACAATGCTGGTAGTATGGATTTTGAGTTCGTCGCTTGGTCGCAAGGTACCCTGCGGCACAATTTTTCACGCACTCAGGGACAATCCAATGATCCTTCCAGTCGTGATCGACTGCGACAAATGTTTATGGCTGGCATGATCGCCGACTTGGAATTCAGCATTCGAGCCACTGCGGCCGCTACAGAAAAGGCTGATTTTGGTGTTAACGCCGCCCGCCGCGCTGCGCGAGCCGCCAAACGCTTAGCCGCCGCACAGTCCAAGCTCCGCCAACCTCTGCTGGATGAAGTGTTGGGCGTCTTTGGCAGCGTCGAGCTGAAAATGAATCATCGCCAGCCACTTATGCAAGCAGCCGATCAGATCAATTTCTTGGGCATTCGCTTTGCGGCTAGCGTACCGGGAAATGAGCTCGAGGCGATCGACCCATTCATTCCCGCCCAAGACAAGTGGAAATAGTCAGGCTATCATAGACGACTTAAACGTGCAGAATCGTGGCCATTTGAGTTGTCTATGAGTCGATATCCCAAAGTAGCTCAACTGCGCAGCGCCGCTCAACTCAGCCAGCGGCTGAGCGCATTAGGCGTGGAAATTCCCTGTGATCCGCAACTGCTGTCTGCCGACCAAGGGTCGCCGCTGGCTGTGCCGATACAGGTGGGCTCGTTGACAATCGGCAATCGCTGGTGCATTCATCCGATGGAGGGCTGGGACGCTCATCCCGATGGCTCGCCCTCATCATTGACGTTGCGCCGCTGGCAACGTTTTGGACAAAGCGGTGCCAAGCTGATCTGGGGTGGTGAGGCCGCTGCAGTTCAGTCTGACGGACGCGCCAATCCCAATCAGACATTGGCTACCGGAGACAATGAGGCCGGGCTACGGGCATTGTTGCAGACCCTGTGGCAAGCCCACACTGAGGCTTGCGGATCAACCGAGGGCCTAGTCGTCGGTTTGCAATTGACCCATTCGGGCAGATTTTGCAAACCGAACAGTCACAAACAGTGGCAACCGCGCATTGCCTACCATCATCCGCTGTTGGATGCGCGAGTAGGAATCGCTGCAGACGACGACAGTTGCCTGTGGAGTGATGATGATTTAGAGCGGTTGATTGACAATTATGTCGCAGCCGCTCAGTTGGCTCGGCGCGCTGGTTTTGACTTTGTCGATGTCAAGGCCTGTCACGGATACCTGCTGCATGAACTGCTGAGCGCTCGGACGCGGCCCGGCAGATTTGGTGGAGACTTAGATGGCCGATCGCGAGTTTTGTTGACCATCGTCGATCGAATACGCAGCGAATGTCCGGATCTGTCGATTGGAGTTCGGTTAAGCGTCTTCGACACCCTGCCCTATCAGCCCGGACAGGATGTAGGCCAACCAGACAACTGGAATTGGAATGAACCGTATCTATTTGGCTTTGGAGTTGATCCGCACAATCCACTGGAGATTGATCTGTCCGAGCCCATCCAGTTGATTGGGCGACTGCAAGCCGCAGGGGTCGGCATGTTCAATGCGACTTGCGGCAGTCCCTACTACTGTCCACACATCCAGCGTCCGGCAATTTTCCCGCCCAGCGATGGCTATCAGCCGCCTGAGGATCCGTTGGTGGGTGTAGCTAGACAGATTCGCGTCACAGCGCAGATAAAGCGAGCATTCCCGGAGCTGCCTATCGTGGGAACCGGCTATAGTTACCTGCAAGAATTCTTGCCGCTGGTGGCTCAAGCCATCGTTCGCGCCGGCATGGCAGACTTGGTTGGACTGGGCAGGATGGTGCTATCACATCCCACCCTGCCCCATGACACTTTGGGCGGACAACCGCCCAATCGTAAATTGATATGCAGAACATTCAGCGACTGCACCACCGCTCCGCGCAATGGACTGGTCAGCGGTTGCTATCCCCTGGATGACTTCTATAAACATCTGCCTCAGCGCGAGCAATTGCAACAAGCCAAAGTAGCCCAACCAAAGCCTTGAGCAGATTAACAATAGATTGTGCTTCGGCAGAAACGAAGCTACCGTCGCCAGAGGGTGCATGTCGGCCAAAGACCACCGACTGGCGACGTTGGCTACAGCAAATTTTAGACCGTCGCGCGCCCAACTAACTGCCTTGCCTTGGTCACCGAACAGTCAAAATTGCCTGGTCCCTTGTTGCCAGCCACAATGAATATTGTCGACCTGCAGCTTTCCGACCATGACATCGTGCAGCCTTATCTGGTTGTCGTAACGTGACAGCGGAAGCATATTTTGACTCCTACCAAGATCAACAGAATTCCGGATTTGGTGGTCGAAATTCTATCACCTTCGAATCCTGACCACGATCTGAAAACCAAACGCAGATTGTATGAAAGCGCCGGTATCCCGGAATACTGGATCGTGTTCCCCAACGAGCATCAGGTGTTGCAGTTAGTGCATGTTGGCGGTAGGTACGTTGGGGAACCGCTGACCGAGTCGATCTGCATGCAGGTTCAACCACGGTCGATGGTCGACCCGGCGCTCGTTTGGTAAGCTACTGGAAATCGATTCAAACAATGAACTTTTGATCGCTGCGCTCTGATCCGTATTCGCTGGTTCTCAATGCCGCCGAACTCTGATATCCTACCTGTGCATCTAGGCTGTGCAAATGTTACGCCTTATCTGCCATTACTTTTCGCCTCCTGAGTATTGGAATACTAAGATGCTCCTTGACCGTCAAACCGCCAAGTCGTTGTGTACCGCCGCCGAGTTTAAGCTGTATGAAATGGCTGCCCCCAAACTGCTCGCCAGCCTGACAGTCGCTGAACTGAATGATGCAGTTAAGCGAAGCCGCACATTGCGGGATAAATGGGTGAATATGTCGCGTGCTCAGCGTCGATCTACACAGTCCGCCAAGGGGGCCAGACAGACTGCAGCCAACGCTCGGAGCGATGAAAAGGCGGCGCTGTTTGCTGAGGTCTATCGGGTATTTGTCGAGCGACGTGACAAGTTGGTGGACCAATCAGGTTCCGGTGCTGCAACCGGTTCGCAACAGGTCGTGCTACGAAAGCAAGATCGCAAGATTGTCACCCGAGCCGTCCGATCAACTGTGAAGGACGAGTTGAAGAAAGCCAAGCGTGCCGTCAACCGGACGAGTAAAGCCAAGGCGGTCACCGCAGTCGTAGAGCGGTCTACGGATGTCAACACTTCGGCAGCCAAAACGGTTGCTTCGTCCGCAGCCAAGTCGACGGCCAGAACGGCTGGAAAATCGGCTGGTAAGAAAAAGATTGCGGCGATTTCCAGCAGTCGTAAGAAGCTGCTGGCCAAGCGGCCTGCGGTAGCCGTCAGCCAGACGGCCAAGGCAGCAGGTACCAAGACTAGAAGCAAACTGGTTGTGCCGACCGGCGCTTCGTTGGCTAGCAGCAATCGCCCCGTGGCCGCTCGCGCAGCCAAGGCACGCATCGCCCGAGGTGGCGGCAAACGAGTTCAAGCACACTTGTCAGCCAGCGGCCAGCGCTCGCAAGCCCGGCGCGACAGCAAACGATAGCGCGGCCGTACACCAGCCGAGACCTTTCCGTGCGCAAACTACGAAAACTGAATTACGCCAGCCTTCGTTGCAAAACGGGGTGCTCGTGATTCAGTTCTCTCGGCGTAGTGAGGCATCAGGAAATGATTTGCCAGACTACGTCTATCAAATCACAGTCAATTCTTACTTGGATTGAGAGATGTTTTTCAGAAACTTAAAAATGTCGCTGCCCGTAGTGAGAATCAGCGTGCTGTCCTGGTCTAACATTTTCGGGTAGGTTTCCATCGTCTTGCTGAACTCATAGAATTCGATCGACTGTGCATTCTGATTGAAAGCGTTGGCGTAGATTTCGGTAGCTTTAGCATCCGCTGCCCCTCGAATCTCTTGGACCGCTTTATAGGCCGTCGATTCGATTTCCAGCAGGTCTCGTTCTTTCCTACCTGATATTTTGGCGGCTTCGCCTGCCCCTTCGCTACGAAACCGCTCGGCAATCTGTTGGCGTTCGCTGATCATTCGTAAAAATATTTGCGACTGAACGCTTTTATTGTAGTTGATGCGTTTGAATCTCACGTCCAGCAGTTCGACGCCAAAGTCTTTTAGCTTGTTGGCAGCATTGACGAGGATTTCCTGCTCTAACTTTTCTCGTCCAGCCGAGATGGGATAGAGTGTCCCCATGCTACCGGGCAGATCTCCCAAACTGCTATCCTTGGCAGGCTGACGATCTTTGGTGGTGCGAATAACCTCAATCAATTCATGTTTGGCAATCGTGTTGCGAGTTTCGCTGCCCAGGATGTCGTCCAGTCGAGACTGCGCGCTGCGTTCGTCTCGTAGTCGCAAGTAAAACTGTGTCGGATCAACAACGCGCCAGCGTGCGAACGAGTCGACAATGATGTAGGTTTTGTCTTTGGTAGGCATTTCATTGGGACGACCATTCCATTCAAGAAATCTTTTCTCGATGCGAATGACCTTCTGTATGAAAGGAAGTTTGGTGTGGATGCCAGCGTCGGTGATCGGTTCGCCCACAGGTCTCCCAAACTGCGTAATGATTGCTTGCTCGGTTTCGGAAACGGTGTACAAGCCGCCTCCCATAACGTAGATGGCGGCCAGCAAACCAACAAGGACTAGCGGTAAATGCATTTTGTTCAAAGTGGACCTCAATTACCGCTGGTGGGAAGCTGGAGTAATGGCAGGATTTGACTGGCCTGTTCGTCAAGAATGATCTTCTTGCCCATTTTGGGCAATACTTCGCTCATCGTTTCGACATAGATGCGGCGCTTGGTCACTTCGGGGGCTTTCAAGTATTCGGCCAAAACGGCCTCAAAGCGCGAAACATCGCCTTGAGCTTCGTTCACCCGCTTAATCGCATAACCCTCGGCCGCCTGAATCTTCTGTTTGGCTTCACCACTGGCTCGGGGGACCACCTTGTTGTATTCGCCATTGGCGACATTAATCATTTGCTCGCGTTCTTGCTGAGCTTGATTGACTTCGTTGAACGATGCCTGAACCGACTCTGGTGGATCGACATCTTTTAACTGTACCTGGTCAATGCTCAGCCCTAATTGGTACTTGTTGGTTAGATTCTGTAAGCGACTGAGCGCTTCGGATTCGATTTCCTGTCGGCCAATCGTGATCACTTCGTCGACCGTGCGATCACCGACAACGGTTCGCATCACCGCCTCGGATATGTGCCGCAATGTGTCGTCTGGTTCGCGTACGCTAAAAAGGTAGTCTCTGGGTTCAAGAATTCTATATTGAATAATCCACTGGACATTGGCAGCGTTAAGATCTCCTGTAACCATACTCCGTTCAAAATCCTGTTCGTTTGAGGATTGCCAGCGATTGGTAGCCCCCTCAGTGCTGAAACCGAATTCCTGCTTCATTTGCCGCTTGACCGGTACAATGTTCACTCGATCGACCCCGAAAGGCAGCTTGAAACGCAAGCCCGAATCTACCGTTTTGATGTATTTGCCAAATCGCTGCACAACTCCCTGCGATTCGGCTTGTACCGTATAGAGCGAGGTCAGCAGCCCCGAAATCACGATCACCACTGCGGCCAGAAGCATGAGGGCTCCACGATTCTGTTCGAGAGCCTTCCAATCAATTCGCTCCCAATCAAACCGTCTCCAGTCGAATTCGTTCCGATTCCTGCGATTGGACTTCATCGTTCTTGACTTCCCTAAATCGTGTATCCCAATTACCAAATGGTAAGCCGCGCTGCAAACTCATGGACATATCTAAGCCAGTTTGCAGACGCTGGATAGATAGCCTAGGTCAGGAATTGACGCAAAGGAAGCTGGACCGACAGGAAAACTAGACCCATAAGCCCCATCAAGCACCTGTCCAGCGCGATTCTAGCTGTATTAACGCGCTAAATACTTAAAGCCGCTGAGCACTTGCTGAAAAAACCTTGCAGCCGTGCCAGCTAGGGTAATTGCCATGGCTCAACGACTGCCCGTCGCATGACTGGTTTCAGCCGCTGGAATCCGAATCGACGGATGTCTTATCGCGTAGTTGCCAGTGGATGCATACGTACAAAGTGGCTAGAGTCGAGCTTTCGCTACTTGACGATTTTGGACATGGACACGGTGACATCGGCGCACGGGACACATTTCTTTGGGCAAATCTAAAACTCCGCATACGTGTAACGCCGTTTAAAGAAAGATTGATTGCCGCCCTAGTCTGGCAATATCAGTTGCCAATTGCAACTGGCAATAAGAAAAACTTCGCCCGCGCAAGTCTAAAAGTTGTAAATCCATTTGAGGAGACTGTGTGTCTCCCTTATCGGCAGTCCAGCAGCCCCCACCATTAGTTAGTAACGTTAGCGGACAATATTCGAGCACCGGCGGCGCCGTAAACCTGAATTTCAAAAACCACCAACACCGGCGCATCGCCACAAAAAAACAAGGAACTTACAGTCTGGCTGTAAAGTCGGCTCCTCATGGCGTGGAAGTAAACCTTACCGTGCCGGCGGGGATAGTGGTAATCACAGTTCGCAAGTGGCGCGCTTTTGTGCAAATTACACTGAATCCGCTTCTTCGCTTATGCAACTTACTTTGATTAGGTGTCATTCAGTCCTAGTATATTCTTCGGCCCTGCAACTACTCGCACGGCAGTCTCAGCGGCTCGCGCGAGTCAGGGGTCTTCGCCAAACCGCCAGGCCGAGGGCAATGATCGCCAAACCGCTGCTGGCGGGCTCTGGTACGGCGTGGGCGAGAATCCGTCCGGTGAGCGAACCGGCGATCTGAACTCCCTCGATATCGAATACCAAAGGTATGTTGATCAGTTGTTCCAATTGATGAATACTTGGAGAAAACTGGCGATAGCTGACGGTACCGGTATTGGTCTTCTGACCGAGCAGCCCATAACCGGTCAAGCTAGCCCCTCGAGTGTCGACTAGATACTGTTCAGTGATATTACCTACAGTGACTGAATTGCCATCGATGTCGAGAAACCCGGACTCGATCCCAAAAGTGCCGCCTGTGCCGACCAGTGCGCCGTCAGACTCAGAGAGTGCGATCCACCCACCGGTAGCATAGCTCACATCGCGGAGCGCAAGAAATCCTGCAGTAACATTGAAGAGGAGAGAGTTGTAATTAATACGAAGGGCGAAAGCTACAGGTGCCCCGCTGGTGTCTGTGTACTGGCCACCCGGATTGTTGGTGTTGGTGGCCGTGGGTTCGAAAGCAGCCGGGTTTGGGCGAAAACTTCCAAATTCAACTGCGTGGATCGATTGAGAATCCGGGAGGTAGATTAACGTACTTGTCTCCACATCAAGTTGTGTCGAAAATGTTCCCGCAATTTGAGACGCCCGACCGCCAGCATCAGACCAGTTGGAGTTGTCGGGGTTCCGTAAGCGAACGTTCACGGCGATCCCATTGATCGTCAACCCCGTGTTCAGCGGTAAATTGAGTCTGACGTAACTCTGCTGAGAATCGAGGGTCCAGTTCAGCAAAGCAGCCGGTGCCTGAGTCGACAAGCTGATCGAGACTAAAAGAAGCGCACTTAAAAACAGAACTCGAGTGTACATTGACCACCCTCCAAAAAATTCGATGACAGCAAATCAGCGGGTTCTGTACATTGTTTACAGGATAATCCTACCGATTACAGGTAACTCGCTGACACACAATTCTCCAGTTGCAGTCGACACTTTTCCTGACGCATACTTGCCGGAGCCCAGTCAGGGGCGAACTCCTATATACCAAATCTCGGATGAGGTTCAAGAATTTTATGGCATTCAAGATCCTTTAAAGCCAATTTTCGGGAGACTATCAGCCTTTGAGTTTCCAGCGACCTCAGTCCTGTGGCGGCCTAGTAACCTGGGTTCACGTTCCGAGCGATACGACTCAACCTGTCAGCGAGCGCCTAAAAGGTCCAGTTAGAGTCGCATTGAGAGAGGGCCTGTTAGACGAGAAAGACCTCGCTCGCGCAAATCTTAAAGTTGCAAATCCGTTCGGCTCGACTGTGTGTCTCCGTTATCGGCACTCCTGCGGTGTCATGCCGTGCCCTTGGCCCAGCGCTCGATGCCTGCCGGACCTTTGGCACCGACGATAATCGCGCAAGTGCAGATCACGACCCGATCGGTCAATGTGTGTTCGCGATTCTAGGTGTTTCTGGGATCGGACAAGCTTTCGAAGTTCTCAGTGAGCAGTTCAAGTTGCACTGTACTTGAATGGGACATGATTGGCTCTTCGGTAAGTCAATCAGCCACACAGCTTCCACGGTCCTCGCGGTCAGTATATCTTCGCTTTGCAGTGTGATGAATCCTGGCGTTGGAAGGGAGCTGGAAGTCGAAATGAATTACTTGGCCGCCAAGCCCTAAAACCCAAATATGAAGAAATTTCTATCTTTGTTGTTTGATGAAGAAAATGGTTGACTAGCAGGGACACGCTCACCATACACTGGTACCGATAAACCGGCGGCAACCGTAATCCCTTGATCCCAGCCAATGCCGGAAACTACGAACGGATTCGTATCGCTAAAGGGTGGAGCGCCGGTCTGAACCCCGCGACCAAATCCCTGCACAGCCAGACTGGCAGAAACCAAATTCGCTACTGTCGTCAGATTGAATCCGCCAAAAATAAATCCGCCACTCAGAGCGCCCCAACTGGTAGTCAGTCCAGAACCAAGTACCTTAGGAACCTTCAGATTGAGAGTTCCCAGGGTACCGCTAATCTGAGGCCCAGGTACGCTAACTGTTAAACCTAAACCAAACAGAAAGTGCATTCCGCGTCCCTTGAATCCCCCTGATGAAGTAGACTCAGTATATGTCAACGAGAAGTTGAACCCCGCACCCACTCCCACACTAGCTTCAATTTGAAGGTTGAATATGTACCCGTCCCAGTGTACGTCGTAGTCACGATTTACAAGTACTGGAGTCTGCTGCATCAATCCCAATAGTAATCCTACAATTCCGACGGCCACCAATGTACTGGTAATTTCAACGACAAATTTTCCGGTTGGATCAGAATTATTGACCGGGTCATTGTAGCCATATTGATACTGATGTTGGGATATGGCTTCAAGAACGGAGCCTGCTGCTGGGTCGATCGTCAAGAACCTTGCAGTCAGCGGATCATAATAGCGAGCACGCATATAGATCAGTCCGGTTTCCGGATCCACTGCATGGCCGGCAAATAATTGATGAGCGTTCAGTCCGGAGTCCGCACCGTCCAGTTCACCAAAGGCGGAGAATTTGGGGCTAGCCGTGCGATGCCCCGTTCCATCGAACAGGCCGGCCGTACTTCCTCGAATATCCGACAAGTGAAAAGTCACGTTGCTGTTTTCGGAAACCGCTTCAAGTCCGTATCCAAATCCATAATGGACTCCCGACTTGCCCTGTGTCTGTTCGTACAAAACCTCTGGTAACCCATTGATTTCTCCGACTACGTACTCCGTACGAATTCCGTCAACGATCTTGGCCGTGCGGATTCCCGCGTTGTCGTATTCATACTCGATGATCGACACCTGGTTACCACGGAATATCCGCACTGTTGTAAGCTTTCCATCCGCATCCCAGAAATATTGCGTTTCGTCGCCTCCCCAAGACTTGAGAACAAGCCGTCCAGCCTGATCGTAGGAATATCTGGTAAGCTGTCCAGCCATCGATTCTTCGATGAGTCGATTCGCGGAATCGTAGCTAAACATGGTTGTACCGTTAACACTATCCTGCTCTCGAATCCGGTTGCCGCGACGATCGTAAGTGTGTTCGATCGTGCGTGTAGGAACTCCGGCAGTCAGGTACTTTTCTACAACCAATTGACCTGCCGCGTCATAAGTAAACTGAGTTTCGCTGCCGTTTTTATAACGCACAGACTGAATTCGAGTAGCCGATGAGTAGACGTACTCGACGGAGTCAACGACTTCGTTGAGCGAATTCGTGATGGTAATCTTGGTCAGCCGATCGTTATTGTCGTATTGTCGAATCTCACGTATCCCGTTGCTCAGCAGCTTTTCCGACAACCTCGAATGCGAATCGAATTCATATCGCACCCAGTTGGCATCTGGAAAATTCACTTGCCGGATGCGTCCGCGATCATCGTATTGATAGGAAGTGGAACCACCAGTAGTTGTATACGAGGCAATTCGTCCCGAGCCATCGTAGGCGAATGCTACCTGCTGGTTGGGATGGTCGGATCGCTGGACGATGCGACCGAAGGCATCGCGGGTAAGCTGGTGCTCGCGACCTTGTTCGACAAACTTCGCTAATAGGCCCAGTTGATCGTATTCAAAGGTCTGTCGCCGGCCATCGACAATTCGTTCCGTAACCAGTCCGCTGGCATCGTAGCCATACTGGATAGATCGACCGTTTCCATCGGTCACGCTGGTTAATCGACCCGCTTGATCCCACTGAAGTGTTGTTTCATTTCCTAAAGGATCAATTCTCTTTGTAGGTAAGTTTAAGGCATTATATAGCGTTCGAACTGTGTGGCCGTCAGGATCCGTCCGAGTAATCAAATTGCCGAGTATGTCGTAGGTATAATTCGTTCGCTGACCCAGCGAATCGACGACGGCCACAACTCGACCAGCCATGTCAAACTCTCGCCGAGAACTACGTCCGGTGCGATCCGTATGCCGAACAAGGTTGCCTCGAATGTCGTATTCGAACCACTCGACTGAGCCGTCAGAATACTGCTTACGTACAGGGCGATCCAATACATCCAGGTCTACCAGCACGGTCCGTCCCAGATCATCCAACACTTGTGTTACACGGCCAGCCGCATCGTAGACTGCTCTGGTCAGCTGTCCGTTGACACTTAGGCCAGTAATGTTACCAGCAATGTCGCGTTGATATCCGAACAGACTTCCGTCAGGGAGATGTAGCTGAGTCAGCAGACCATTGGCGTCGTAGCTGAAGCCTTTGGAATAATCTTGGCTTCCATCCGCAGTGGCTATCGTGGATGAAATCGGACGACCAGCATCGTCGTAGGCGACTCTTGAATTGTTGAATCCATTAACGCTTGAACTCTCGAGTAGTCCTGCGCTATTAAACGATTGCTGCACATGAAATCCATTGGCAAAAGAGATGCGAACCGGATTGTTCTGCGAATCAAAGGCTTGTTCAATCACAATACCGCTAGGCTCGATTATGCGAGTCCTATTGCCTAAAGCATCGAGTTCATATTGTCGAACACCTCCGACCGCATTCGTTTCGGTGAGTATGCGGCCATTCTTGTCATACGATGTCGCCCCTAACGCGACTGTTTCTTGAGTTGTAGGGTCGACTAATAGAGAGGAAAGAATGTTACCGTTTGCATCCAATGCATACTCAATACGGATTCCGGCGATGTCCGTTTGAGCGATTTTTCGTCCAGCAGCATCGTATTGGATGGTCTCATGCGTACCATCAGGATGTAGGATCTTGACGATATTACCACGAGAATCGAAATCAAAGCGAGTTGCATTTCCCTGCGCATCCCAGACGGCCGTGCGGTTTCCATTCGAGTCCAGCTCAAATCGGGTGCTTCTTCCGATTGGGTCGATCATTGTCGTAAGTTGCCCGGACGCGTCATAAGCAAATTGCGTGACATGACCCGCAGAATTTATAGTCGAAGCGAGTTGGCCAGTTGCGGTGTACGTGTAGCTTTGGGCGGCTCCCAAAGGATCAATTACGCTCGACAGACGACCGGAGGAATCGTAGCTAAAACGACTTTCCGCCCCCATGGTATCCTGCGTCCGCACCAACTGTCCCCAGTCGTTGAATTCACGGAGAACGGGTTGGCCCAACGGTCCTTGTACGATTTCCAACATGGCGTCGGTATCATAAGAAAACCCTAACGCCGAACCATTCACTAATACTGCCTGCAGTCTTCCAGTGTCGTCATAATTCCCGCGCATGACTTCGCGGCTGAGCGGATCGTGAAAACTGTCCAAGTAGTGTCTGCGATCAAAACGATAGCTGTAGGTGCTTATGTTGCCCTCACGATCAGTGGAGCGAACTAGATCACCGGATGCAGAATAAGCGTAACGCAGAACATTTCCCAGAGGATCGGCAATTGCAGTAATCCGACCGACGCGGTCTCTGTGAAATGTAACCCCCACATCGCCCGACGAGCTATGTATTCCGTCCTCAGTGAACAGCAGCCGGTTGCCGTTGCGATCGGCAGCCGAAGTCATCCAGCCCGTACTCCCGTCTATTTGGTAGCGCAGACCATCATGGGTAGTTATGGAATATCCGCCGAATTCAGGATTGGCTGGATTCCAGGGAATACCACCGGTAGCGTACAGCTCGCCAGACTCATTGACCATCACCCAATTGTTACCTGCGGTCAGTGAACTGGTATTGCCTCGGTCTGGCGTAAAACGTGGGAGCGCCAGTAACAGGTTGTTTCCGGAGCCGAATCCGGCCAGCGCACGCAACTCAGGCGTAAAGGTCCAGCCCTGACGTTGGCCTCCAGGTAGCGTCATGTAAACTTTGACTCCTGGCCGAAATGGTGTGTAGACGCCAATGTTTTCAAGAACCGATTTTGGCAGGCTGGTTCTCAAGTCGGTGTTGCGATATTCCAGTCGCCATCCGAAACCAAAGTCTCCATCGCGTTCAGATCTAAGTGTGTCATAGGTGCGCACGATAGAAATCGGGATACCGGCCACAGGAATCGTCAAGTCTTCAAAACTCAATCGGAAATTGCCTAGCTTGAGACTGCCCGAAAGGCCGACGGTAATCTCTGACACTCCGGTATTTCCGCCTTGGCTGACAACTTCTAGTCGCACAACATAGGCATCGTTTTCAAGCAGAGTGGTGTCCCACAACCCAAGTTGGCCATCGGTAACCTCCGACGTCCCATGAGCAAATTCAATGAAGTTGTTCGTGCCAGCCAGCGCGTATGACAAACGATACTCTTTGAAACCGGTGCCCGGAGCGGCACCGCGCAGCGCGCTGCCACGTATCTCGACCATGCCGAAAGCGGTGCCTCCGTCATTCGGAGAGGAAATTAAAGCAATGGGAACGCCTTGTCCAGATTCGTAGTCGATTTCCGGATTGCGGTAGAACGAACTGGTGCTGGCCGTGGCGCTATTGCCCTCTGCGTCACGGGCAGTGGCCTCAATAGTCAAGTCTCCAATGCCCCAATCATCAAAGTACAGCCGCGCGGTCTTATGCGCGTCCAGCGCAACTGCTCTGCCGTTTACAACCAATCTCAAATCCATGATGCCGACATTGTCGATGGCACTCACCTGGACAAGAATCGGGCCGTCCCAAGGCCATCGACCGGGGGTTGCCGTAACCGAAATTCTGGGTGCCATGGTGTCGGCAATAACCTGAAAGTTGATCTGCTGCATCGCTTGGCCACCGCGCGGATCGTATACGCGAACCGTGGTCGAATGTTGTCCCAGATCGGCGTGGCTGCTCTGCCAGCGAACGCGCCCCAAAGCATCCAAGCTCATGCCTGCAGGAACGGTCGCGGTAAACTCGTAACGCAGTGGATCTAAATTAGCGTCGGTTGCCAGAATGTCGTAGTGGAACCAGCCTCCTGCATAGACTAAGGCAGGTGGCATAGATGTGATTGTCGGTGCGGAGTTCTCGGCCAAGACATCCAACTCAAACGATTGGACACCTGCAGCTCCCTGCGGATCGACGGCGATCAAAGTAACGATATGCCGCCCGGCTTGAGCGACAGTCGGTGTCCAGCGAACTAGACCACTGGTTGAATCCACCGTCATTCCAATGGGGCCTTGACGCAGTTGAAATGATATGTGCCCGCCTTCTGGATCACTGGCGGAAAGAGCGTAATTGAATTCATGGCCCACGGAACCAAACAGCTCAGGCTGGCTGGAGATATTGGGAGCGCGGTTGGCTTGTCCCAGTGAGGCTGCGATGAAATAGCCCTGAGTCGACTGGTTGCCCGAGCCGTCAACTACCGAAACAATTACTGGATGTTGGCCGATTTGCTGCACCGTCGGTGTCCAGCTCAGCTCACCGGTCCGCTGGTCAATGGCCAGACCGATGGGCCCTTCGAGCACACTGAATGTCAACGGATCACCTTCTGGATCGATAGCCAACACGCTGTACAGATAGGTCATGCCAGCAGAGGCGAGGGTCGGTGGTACTGAGGTGATGACCGGAGGTCCGCTGGCCAATCGTGCATTCACCTCAAAAGTCTGCGTGGTCGAAGCGCCCTGCGAGTTGCTAACCTGAATAGTCACTGGCCAGCGCCCCGCTTGAGCGCGACTGGCCGTCCAGCGCAACGTACCATTAGCTGCACCAATGCTCATGCCGGATGGTCCCTGCTGTAGACTGTACGTCAGTGCATCTCCATCCGGATTGTTCACCAGGATGTCGTACGCATACATTGAATTAACTACCGCCAAGACCGGCGGCTGAGATTGGATTTCAGGTAGTGCGCGAACCGCAGTCGAGTCTACAGCAATCGAGAATGTTTGATCCATCTGCTGTCCAGTTGGACTTCGATAGCGAAGTACTAACGGATGCGCGCCTATTTGTTGGCTGGTGGGTTGCCACAGCAACAGTCCATCACCATGGTGAACAAGACCGGCAGGACCACTGATCAGTTCGACGCTCAACTCCTGACCTAACCCATCCTGCCCACCGGTTCTGGCCGCGTAGCCCAGCAACAGCGAAGCATGAACATTGGGCGCTTGAATAGTAAACGGCGAGCTGTCAGGTGGATTGGCGAACACCTGCACCGAAAAAATCTGCTCGGTCTGGCCACCCCGTCCATCACGTACTCTTACAGTCATGTCAATTGACTGCGATGCCATTTCCGTGGATGGAACCCAGTTGATTCGGCCCGATTGACTATTGACGGTTGCGCCAGCCGGTGGACCTACTAATTCGTATGTTAGTTGCGTTTGTTCAGCGTCCTGGGCTCGGACTTGATACTGCCAGACAAATCCTGCGGTAGCCAGCAAGCTGGGCGCGGACGTAATCACGGGCGATGTGTTGGGTTCGGCAACGACGATTGTAAAGTCTTGTAGTCGGACATGCCCCTGGTCGTCGGCAGCACGCAGCACGACTTGGTGAGAACCGGTTTGCGCCTGGGCCGGCGTCCAGACGACTACACCCGTCGGCGGGTCGACGACCATGCCCGGGGGCGACAGTGAGAGGCTGAATGTCAAGGGGCGATTATCGGGACTGACGACCGAAGGGCTATAGCGATATCTCTCGCCGATCGAAGCCGATTTGGGCGCGGTCGAGCGAAACTGGGGCTGCTGTGCCGCCCACTCGTTCATCGGGGTAAGCTGAAAATCTAGGCCATCCAATAATTCGAAATTCTCCAACACCACATCGTGTGCCACAGTTGACGGAGATGTCACCGTCCAGCTCGGTGGAGGGCTCGAATGAAGCTTGTAGTTGCCATTGGCCAGTCCCGACAGCTCAAATCTCCCTTGCTGGTCGGTGTAGCTGTAGGGCTCTTCCGCATCCCACAGGCCATTGCCATTGATATCTGCAAATACCAGCTGGTGAGGCAGGATTGCGCCTGATGCAGACTGGGTCACGCTGCCTCGCAGTATTCCACCAACATTGGCCTCAGCCGGCAAATGTACCGAACTTGTTGTATTGGCTAGGACTGCTACAGTGTGAGGTACAATTGCCTTATACCCGATTTGCGGTTGGACCGATAACTGGTAACTCCCGGCCAACAGTTCATCGATTCGAAAGAACCCATTTACGTCGGTGATTGATGTTGACTCTCCATCGTCCAGTTGACCATTGGCGTTGTTGTCGAGATACACTTTCCAACTCGGCAGGGGCAACTCCTGGTCTTGCTTGACTCCATCTCCGCTAGAGTCGTCAAATAATTGGCCGGTTATGACTCCTCGCAATATGGGAGAAACATTGACGATGAATGTTTGCTCGTCCATTCCCCCACGTCCATCCTCGACTCCCACTCTAAATACAGCGGTCTGCTGATCAGCCAATGTCCGGAATCGGGCAGGCCATTGGTGGCCACCCAGACTGCCATGCACGGCGTTGATGGAGGAATCGAGCACCGACACAGTATCGCTTTCTTGGAAGCGATAATCCAAGACCAATCCTCGAGAATCGCCGGGCACGGTTTGAAACATCCGCGAGCGAATAGTGTTCGCATCATGGGCAGAATCCCATATCCGAAACTGGCTGATGGCTCCAAAGTACTCGTCCCCAGAGAGGCCCAGCTGTAATGGATTATCATCCATGCGAATCCGTTGATCGGTAATTGTGCTGGCCACCTCGATCCCGTTCAGAAACACTCGAATCGCTTTGCTGGCGTCGTCGAATGTCATTGCAATATGGAACCATTTGCCAATCTCCGGAGTCCAGGGAAACGACGCGGAATCGTAATCGAAATAAGCCCTGCCGATCTGTCCTCGCAGCATGCCCCATTGCCAACGGAGCGTGTACGATTCCTCCGCGAAGGGATAGGGGTTCCAGACTGTCTTGCGGAATAGAACTACATTTTGATCGTTGCGGTCGAAACGGAACCACCCTTCGGCAGTCAGCGAAGTTAATTCCAAACTTGGGTGATGGGGAATGCTGACAACACTCTGTTCGTGCCGATTCGGTCCAAAATCGATACCTTGTTGGCGAGGATCCCAGCGCAGCTCTCCAGTCAATGGGTCGATCGAGGAACCGGCTGGACCTTCAAGGAGTCGAAACCGTAGCGTGTCGTCATCCAAATCCACAGCTTTCAATGAATGCTGCAACGCCTGGTCTGCTGGTATCGTAAGCGAAGCGGGAGTCAGGATGACTGGCGCAGTGTTGGTTTGCTGGGCTACTACCTCGATGTTGAACGACTGATCTGTCCATCCGCCGCGATCATCGGCGGCTCGAATCAAAACGCGATGTGATCCGACTTGATATCCGCTGGGAGCCCAGCGGATGTCTCCAGTTGCCGAATCGATCATCATTCCACCAGGAGATTCAGTCAATTCATAATGCACAGGATCGACATCTGGGTCGATGGCTAGAGCGTCATATTTATAGACCTTCACTGGATCGAACCGATTGACGATCACGCTGACCGTGTCGTCACCGCGATTGGAAACCAACAGGTCCGGACGTCCGTCGCTATTGACATCGCTCACCCTCAACCCCACAGGCTGGCTTCCCACGTCAATCGATTGAGGTCGAGTGAATCGTCCGTTGCCCATTCCGAAGAGAATCAACGTCTGATCTTGTTCAGACAAAGTTACTGCCAAATCGCCGATGCCGTCGAGATTGAAGTCGCCCACCACAATAGCCGAGCCAAAGGCCGGCAAGTCGATCGTCGAAACAGGCTCGAAACCGCCTTGGGGATTGCCTGACATCAGAAGTATGCGCGGTTCCGTCGCCAGGAGTATCGCTGCGTCGATAGACTCGGATTGTACAATGTTACCCAGGGTCATCGCGATGGGGCGATCGCCCAGTGTGATGTACTCTGGAGGATCGAAACCGCCCTGTCCGTCATTTCGCATCACCAACAAGGCATTGAGGAAGTTGTCCAGTAGAACGATATCGCGCATTGCGTCTTGATTGACATCGCGTATTTCAATGTCGACCAATCCGGGTGAAGCAGCCAAGTCCGCCCGCGTCCATCCGGAGTTAGAGTGGGTCAGGATGCTGATGGAATGTGCGCTGCGATTGGCAGTAACGACCTCGGCAATCCCATCGCCATTGAGATCTGCATGGGCCATAGCAACTGGTCCGGCACCTACTAGTAAATCCGACTGCCGAGTCAATTCATCGTTGGAAGCCTTTTCGAAAACCGTTAGATGAGCATTCGTGTTGTTCAGGGCGAGTACGTTAACGTTACCGTCGATGTTCACAATGGCTGCGTCCACCAATCCTTGGCGACGACCATTCAGGATGACAACATTACCTAGCGGGTTACTTCCCAAGTAAGCGACATCCAACGCTCCATCGTTGTCAAAATCGGCAGTTCCTATGGTTCCCCATGTCCCGGCGACGTCAAACACTTGCCGGCCAGAGAAGGTGCCATCGCCCTTGCCCAACCTCAGGCTGATCCGATTATTGGAGCCTGCACCGTCACCGCTTGAAAGAATATCCAGGTGACCATCACCGTTAAAATCGACCAGTTCTATACTCGGATTGAAATCAAAATAGCCATCCGAAACATAGTCGATTGGATGGCCGAACGTGCCGTCGCCCTGACCCATGAGCACGCTCAATCGACCGTAGCTGCCTTTGAGCACTAAGTCGGCATTACCATCGTGGTCGAGATCTCCCGATGCCATCCAGTGAGCCTGATAGAGTGCCGAGTGCCGAGAAATCTCCACCGTAGTCGGTTGATCGAAGGTTCCGTCCCCCCAGCCCGGATAAAATAACAAATGCTGAGGACTTGCGCTGCCCAGGCGAGGCAGTACGACGACTAGATCCAGGAATCCATTGTTGTCAAAATCGGCAGCCGCCAAGCTTCCTGCCGACGGGCTACGAGGCAAAAAGGAGCGTTGGCCTTGAGTGAACGTTCCCCTGTGCTCGGGATTATAGAGCCATACTTCGACAAAAGGTCCTGCGCCGAACACTCCGCCTCCGATAGCAGCAAAGTCGATAAAGCCATCGGCATTAAAATCTCCGGGCACCGCATAAGACGCTCCATAGAACGTATCGGGCACCGGTTGAACAAAAGACAGTCCAAAAGTACCATCGCCATTTCCCAGAGCTGTCAGATAACGTCCGGTTGGTCCTCCCTGCACTCCGCCCGTACCCAGCCACAACAGGTCGAAGTTTCCGTCTTTGTCGAAATCGGCCGTAAATCCTTTAGCCAGAAACTCATTCCCAATGGCTGGCGTTGCGAGAATCTCAGGTCCGAATGTTCCGTCTCCATTACTCAGGCGTGTAATCGATGGACCTCCAGCCAGCCAGAAATCTACCAAGCCGTCGTTGTTAAAATCACCGGTTTGAATGATCGATGACTGGCGAAAGATCGTGCCCGAATTCACGACTTCTCCTGGGGCCAGAAAGCTGCCCGGTCGATCGCCCAGTAGAATGCTGGCTCCTGAGAAACCAGTCCCATTCACATGGTTCGTGGAGACCGATACCACATCCAAATAACCATCAAGATTGTAATCGGCGGCCACGATTCCCAAGGGAATTCCTTGATTGCTCCCGGAATAATGCGGTGCAGCAATGACATCCTGAAAAGTGTTGGTCTGAAACGTTCCATCCCCATTATTCAAGCCAACCAAGATACCACTGGTCACGTGATAACCCGTGCCCGGCAAAGTCAGCAAGACATCCGCATGTCCATCCTTGTTGAGATCGACGGGTTGATTGTTGCCAATCAGATTGCTCGGGCGATGCAAAAAGTTTCGTCCAGCCGATTGAAAATTGAACGTCACCCCCGTTCCGTCGCCCCGATAAAGTCCTAATCCGCCCCCGTTGGTTCCGCCTCCAGAGCTGGTTCCGTACAAGATGTCGGCCTGGCCATCCGCGTTGTAATCGGCGATGGACACATACGTAACGGACTCAGTCCCGAATTCATACGACTTAGTTCCCGGAAGAACCGCGGATTGATGAAAGCTGCCGGTTCCATCATTCATAAAAACGGTAAGTGCTCTGGATTCCCAGCCGCCAAAAACAACATCTAGAAATCCGTCGTCATCGAGATCACCAAATGCGAAGGCCCGGTCATAGTAGCCCGTACCAGGGGTACTAACGATCTGCTCGAAAGCGCCAAACCTGCCGCTACCATCGCCTCTCAACAAACCAAAAGTATCTGGACTTTGGTGTTGGGCAAGCAGATCCAGGGTGCCATCGCCATCGAAGTCTGCAACAAGAAACAGGTTCAGTGGAGTAGTCATCGTCTGGACCTGTGGCGACATCAGGCTGCCGTCTTCTTGTCCGGCATACATCACCAGTTGTTGTGTCGAGAAGTCCAGTCCCAAGACATCCACCCACCCATCACCGTTAAAGTCCATAGCCTGCAGACTTCTCAGACCACCCGTGGTAGGTGCCCCATGATCAGGAACCGCTCCCGGGACAGCATAACGAACAGCAGCGTGAAATGTTCCATCCCCCTTTCCACGATTTACTACGAGGTAACGTTCATTCTTATTGTTTCCATTTGTGTCTCGATAGGTAAACCGAATGGATGCGACCGTATCCATAAAACCGTCGCCATTCAGATCAGCTTGAGCAAAGCCATCCAAAAAATTTCTGGATTCGTATCGGTAAGATGGGTAGCTCAGATCAATTTCATGGCCAGCGATTACCGAGCTGTCGCCTTGTGGAGGTACCCCAATACTGACGGTCCGATTTGCACTTTCTGGCTCCCGTCTGAGATTAGGTATGAGCGTCAGTGTTTGATCGCGCTGATTGACCGTCAAAAGCGATTGGCCCCCGAGTCCAAGGTCGCCGCTGAGTACATTGGAGGGATTTCCACCGACTCCGAAAGTTATTACCTCAAACCCTCCAGATGCCGTCGCCTCAGTTGAAGGTGACGTCACGAAATTGGGAGGGCGATTGGGAAGCAGTTCTTCTACCAGCAGATGAAACGGCTGTTCCACATACATTCCGTAGGGATCCGAGGCGCGAATCACAACTCTGTGACTGCCAATATCACTGTAACTCGTCGACCACTCCAAGAACCCACTTAAGGCGTCAATGATCATGCCTTCGGGGCCTTGAACCAATTCATAGCGGAGTTGCGGGACAGTCGTCGCCTGCGCTTGGGCGTGGTATCGGTAATTTCGTCCTGCTTCAATGCTGGTCACTGGCTGAGAACTGAAGCCGACCGGACCGGTATGGAGCCTTCCGTAGACACTCAGCCGATACTCGAATCGCTGGCCCGAATCGTTGCGAAAGCGAATCTCTGGGCCAGCGAGCGACTGGCCACTGGCCAGTACCGGGCCGTCCAGCCTGCCTGTTAAATCAATAAACGGACGGCCATCCGGCAAGAAGCCATCGGGCCGAACCATAAACACGTTCGGGTCGCTGAAGTTCTCGAAAACGGCGATGATCGGTCCCAGTACCGCTGTGTTACCCCGGTTAGTCAACTGGGCCTGGGAGACCAACTGCAGGCGGTCGGTACTCAGACTCGTGCGACCGTAGTCGACTTCAAACATCCCTGTCAGATCGCTCAGTTGCCGAAAATCAAAGGCGCTGACCGGTGTTTGTCGAGATTCAGACAATCCTTCACCACTGCCCGGTGGCAGCGAGGTTGGAAGCTCCACGAACTCGTAGCCGCGAATAATGACACTGGTGCTGTCGTCGCTATCGTTATTGACCAGCCGCGCCAGCACGCGGATCTCGGTCCCTACTGGGAATTCCGATAGATCAAAGATGACTTTTGAGTCTTGTCCGGCGGCAGCAATATCCATCCATACGCCACTGGCAGCTACAGGCTGATAACCTTCGGTCCAGTTGAATGCTGCTGAGCGGCTGGAGCTGAGCCGATTGGAGACTGGATTGCCGTTGGCCTGAACAATTTGAATCTCGAAGGCGTCGCGAATCTGCTGCCGTGCCTGTGTGTCGAACTCAGGTGCCTGAAACTTCACCTCCAGAGCTGGACGATTGGCAGGGACATTTAGAATTCTGTCCAGCTCCGTCACAAAGCCCGAACCCTCGAGCAATTGCGGCGAGCACGCAGCGCCGGCGAAGGAGCCGCCATCGGTGAAGAAGCCGCCGACGACACCGGAGCCTGCAAAGTTGAGGTGATTGACAACGCGCAGAGCGTCATTGGCGGAGACTCGGCCGTCGCAGTTGGTGTCCACATACGGACCACTGCTGGGGGCCTCCACTTGGCGTGGCAGGTCACGCGGCAGACTGGGATTATTCAGCCAGTTGACAATTCGCAGAGCATCCTGCGCGCTGACACGCGCCGGTTGGTCGCCCGTGACATCCAGAGGAAACACCGGATTGTGCCACATCGCAGCCGCCAACAGATCGCGGCGCTCAAGCTGTTCTAACTGGTGTACTCGCCGACGATATCTGCGGTGATGAATCTGGCTGATTAGCCGCTTCGACATCATACGTCTCTCATTCAAGGGGAGACTACGCGTGCTGATGGAGACGCGTGCATTCTCTCAGCCAACCGCATCAGATCACCAGTCGTGAAGTTACAGACGCGGTCTAGTTTAGTCGAACCCTTCGTGTATTCCAAATTGAGCGGAGTAGTCGACAGAGGCGGTCAGCAGCCGGCCAAATTCCGATTGAGTCAACTCTGTACCCGCCCACCCGCTGGATGGGTATGAAGCTGAGGCTAGGGACCTTACTTCTGATTCGGGAAATAGTCTTTTACATCCGCTGGGTTGATACCAAAAATCGGGTCCGCACTGGGCAGCGACGTGTCCAGCTCGAATCCGTTTTGAAACTGCCAATACAGACTTAAACCCCAGACACCAAAATCACTTGCCAGTGTTAGAACGATCGAAGCTAAACGAATCTTGGATTCCAGATGGGGCAACTCTTCCAATCCCCGCAGGAAACCTGGTGCGGCATACATCAAATCCTCGGCAACTTTCTTGTTGATTTTCAGTTTGCCACCTAATTCGACAACCTTCTCGGCAAGTGCCGAGTAGCTAGCAGGTAATTTCTGAGCATGAAGAAGACGCTGTGAGTTGATAAAGAACTGTCCCGCCGCTCCACCGGCTGCACCCAGGAAAAAGCCGGAGAAGAACCCACGCATAATACTACCGCCGGAGATGGCGGCCAATAAACCGGAGACGGCACCGTTAATCAATCCGTATTGCAATACGGATTGCAACTGAATCCCCTGTAGTGCTTCAATGAGAGTGTTCTCACCGGAAGGATCGCGGTTGCTGATCGGATTCAGGTGTGCATATACATAACGATGAAGCGAAAGTGGGTCATTTTGGAACCCTGCAAAAGGATCCTGAGAAATGAACCGACCGGTCGCGGGGTCGTAATGTCTGGCACGCAAAAAGTACATACCGCTGCTGTTGTCGCGACTCTCACCGGTATATAGCCATTCAAGCGGCGTCACACCATTGCGCACAAGCACGTCGCCAAACCCGGTATACGAAATTCGATCTGTGATCTGGCCATTGGAATTGGACAGTAGCCGCGTGCTTCCCAGGTGATCGCCGTGTACGATCATCGGCTGCGCACCAATCAACAGGGAGATTCTCGCTCCAGCCGACGAGGCATAAGTATGACGGACCGTGCTAGTTGGCTCCTCATGCAATTCTTCAAGAACCACTGCCAAAGGTCGATTGTCGTCGATCAATAGTCTTCGTTGGCCGCGCGCATCCAAAGTTTGAATGCGTTGCCCACGATGGTCGTAAACATATTCAGCCTCCAGAATGCCCTGCGCGCCTTGTGTCACCCGTATCAGGCGACCGGCCGAATCCCACACGAAATCTTGGCGATCGCCGTTGTCCGGCACGATCGAAATAAGATTACCATTCGCGTCGAAGATTCGGTTGGTCTGCCCCGTTGCGTCCGTTAGCGTTATCAATTGGTCGCGAGAATCGTAGCTGTACAGAGTAGTTCCTGAGGCGGTGTCAAATGTAGCCAGGCGGTTGCCGACCGCATCATACTCGTACTGGATGGTCCGCTGTCCGCCAGCCGAAGCTGTGTGCGTTTCCCTGATTAATCGGCCCGACGCATCGTATTGATAGCTGGATTGGCTACCATCCAATTCAGTCAACGACGTGCGACGCCCAGCAGCATCGATTTGATAGGTATAGCGTGACAATAGCTCGGTTGGTGATTCAAGGTCAATCTGCAGGACGCGCCCGCGCGCGTCGTGCTGCCGCTGCTCGACCAATCCGTTCCAATACCGCGTTTGAACCAAATTACTCGAGGCGTCGTAGGCAAATTCCGTTTCTAGTCCAGCACTGTCGGTGACCACTACCGGTCTGGAAAGTGCATCGTAGACGTATTGTGTGAGCGAGGAGGCCGTACGGATGGATACGATGTTTCCGCGTTGATCATAGGTGTAATCAACAAACAGTCCGTCGGGATCAGTTCTTTTCAGCACTCGATCCAGTTCATCGTAGTCATACTTCGTGACGCCCCGATTGTCTCGAACCTGTACAATACGACCGGTAGATGTATAGGAATATTCAAGCACTTCATCTGATCGTCGAGATTCGACCACTCGCCCCAGCACGTCGTAGAGGTACGTTGAGGCCTGACCGGCAAAGTCCACTTCACGGATCAGTTGCCCGGCCAGATCATACTCGTAGGTTCGAGTCGATCCGTCTGGAAGAGTTTTACTGAGTATTCGATCTTCCAAGTCGTATGTGAATCGGGTTTGTCGTCCCAGAGCATCGACCGTTCGCACCAGACGACCAAGGGAGTCATAATGGTGCGTAGTACGATTGCCCAGAGGATCGACGACGGCAGTAATTCTTCCAAGCGGATCGTACTCGTAGCGTGTCGTTTCTCCGATCGCGTTGGTTCGCGCAATCACATCGTTGCGAGCGTTAAACTGTAGTCGCTCCAATTCTCCATTGGCATAGATTGTTTCGATGGGATTTCCTGACAGATCGTACGTCCACCGAGTGATATGACCACTTGGGTCAATATGACTAACTTTGCGTTCTGCAAGGTCATACGTTATTTTCGTAGTCTGTCCTAGCGGGTCAATAATCTCGGCGGGGCGAGACGCTGTGCCGTAAGAATATGTCGTTCGATAGCCTTCCTCGTCTATCACCGCAATCAATTGACCGGCAAGGTCGTATTCAAAAGCACGCCTGGGATTATCAGCAAGATCATCCGGTGTCGGGTCCGGCAAGATGATAACGGTCGGGCGATTAACAGCGTCGTACTGGTAATGAGTCGAACGCCCACCACGGTCCGTAAGCTGAATTAAGTTGCCGACCAGATCATACTGCTTGGTCTCCGTCAAGCCATCAGGGTAGGTAGTGCGGATCAAGCGGTTCATCGAGTCATAAGTAAAGGTGGTGATCCGTCCCAGTGGATCGGTTGTCGAAGTCCGATTGCCAGCCGCATCATAGCTGTAGAGCGTTCGGCCTCCGACTGCATCCACAACCTCAAGTAAGCGTCCGTTGGCATCGTGGCTGAATTCTCGGCGAACTTCCACAACGCCATCGTCGGTGTGAAGCATGACAATGGAGGCAGTCATGTAGCCAGCGCCGTCGTATTCATGACGCGCCACAGTGCCTGCAGCATCGGTAATACTTAGTAATCGCTGATTGACGATCGTTGTTTGAATCGCCCCGACTCCGGAGATGACAGTCGCGCTCGGATCACCTGAGATTGAGTAAGTTATGGTCGTCAGATTTCCAACACCGTCGCGGATACGTAAAGGATTTCCTCGGCTATCCAATTCAGATCGCGTCGTTGCACCAAAGACATCCGTTGCGGTTTCTAACGTGCCAAAACTCCCAAATGTTTGATAGGTTATCCCGCCGGACGGATCTATGATCGAAGTGATATTTCCCGCTGAATCATAGCCATAGCGAGTTATTCGGCCCAAGGGATCGCGATATTCAACCGGTAGATTCAGATCGTTAAATACAAGCCGCGACTCGCCGCCCAACGCATCTGTATGGCTGACCTGATTTCCAAAGGCGTCATATCCGATCACGGAAATCCGCCCCAGTGGATCCGTTACCAATACAAAGTGGTTATCTGGATCATAGTCCATTTGTCGAACTGTCCCATCCGCCATGGTTAGACTGGTTAGTCGTCCTTGGTCAGAGAAATTGGTTCGTATGCCGGTTCTTCCCAGCGGATCAACGATCGTGTCTAAATAGTGAGGTCGGTCGGTGCGGTAAGTCATCGTGGTAGAATGATCTTCTCGGTCAGTAACGCGGATCAGATCACCGCTGGCAGAGTAGCCATAACGAATCGCATTGCCTGCCGGATCTGTTATCGAAGTGATGCGGCCATGGCGGTCGCGGGCGATAGTAATACCGACGTCTCCCTGCGAACTGGTGATGCCATTGTCGCTGAAGGTCAGACGATTCCCACTGCGATCTGCGGCGGTTTCCATCAAGCCAGTTGAGCCGTCGATGAAGTAGCGTGTTCCGTCAGCGGTTGTCACCGTAAAGCCGCCGCCGAAGTCGGGGCTGGCGGGGTTCCAAGGCATTCCACCAGTCGCGTAAAGTTCGCCGAACTGATTGACGGTCAGCCAACCGCTACCGGCACTGAGTGTGGCGGTGTTGCCGCGATCAGGAGTGTAGCGCGGGGAGGCCATCACCAGATCATTGCCCTTAGCCCAGCCTGGCAGAACCTTAAACTCAGGGGTGAATGTCCAACTCACGCGCTCGCCACCTGGCAGGGTCATGAAAATCTTGGTGCCAGAACGGAAGGGAGTGAAGATACCAAGGTCCTCCAAGCCGCTCTTGGGCAGGCTGACGCGCAAGTCAGTGTTGCGGTACTCGAGCCGCCAACCATATCCAAAATCACCGTCGCGATCGGCTCGCAAGGTGTCGTAGCTGCGGGCGATGGTAATCGGTATGCCAGCCACGGGAATGGTGAGATCTTCGAAACTCAAGCGGAAATTACCGAGCTTCAAATTCCCCGTTACCGACACCTCAACCTCCACCGCCGCGAAACTGCCAAAGGTGTCCATGACTTCCAGCTTGAGTACATAGTTGTCATTCTCAAGAAGGGTCGTATCCCACTTACCCAACGCAGCCGCTGAAACCTGCGTGGTTCCCTCATGAATCAGTGAGTATTGGGTTTGATCGATGCGTCGATAACTGAGTGTATAACGTTCGAAGTCGGGAGAGATGGCTGTGCCAATCACGTCGACAAAGCCGCTGACTGCCGCTCCCTGACCAATACTGGTAATGGCGGCCTCAGGTGCGGGATTGCCGCTGCCATCCTCTTCGCCGCTCCGCATGAGCACTCGTCCCGTGGCCGTCCCAACATTGCCCGCAGCATCGGTGGCCGTTGCGATTAATCGACCGTTGCCTGGAGCCGAGAAATAGACGCGAGCCGTTCCGTCTGGTGCCAATTCAACCGACTGGCCGTCGACTCTCAATTCCAGATTCGTAACACCCACGTTGTCCGTCGCAATGACTCGTACAATGGCCGGATGCACAGTCCACGGGAAGAGTACAGGCTCGCCGGTGACGATGATTGTCAAGCGAGGCGCTAGCGTATCCGGAACAACCCCAAAGGTATAACTCTGCGTTGCCGAGGCCCCCAGTCCGTCACGCACGCGCACTACGACTTCACGCCCACCCAGTGGCGTATTCAATTGCGTCTGCCAGCGAATTCGCCCGAGCGCGTCGATCGTCATTCCCTCGGGCCCCTGAACTAGCTCATAAGTCAGTGGCTCACGATCCGGATCGATGGCTAGTACATCGTATCGATACAGCTCTCCCTGGCTGATACTCAACGTGGGATTGGAACGAATCTCCGGCGCTCGATTGGCGGCTCGGACATCGACTTGGAAAGATTGTACTGCCACTGCTCCCTGAGGATCGGAGGCGGTTAACACAATCCCAACCGTTCCAATTTCCGCAGATTGCGGGGTCCAAGTGATCACGCCTGAAACCGCATCAATCACCATGCCAGCGGGAGCAATCCGAAGTCCATACGTGAGGTCGTCTCCCTCGGGATCTGTTCCCTGTAGCATATAAACATAAGGTTGCCCCACGACAGCATCCGCCGGTGCCGTGCTGTTGACGCTCGGTGCGCGATTGCTAACCCCAGCCGCCACTGCAATTGAGAAAGTCTGAGTGGAGAAATTGCCCAAGCCATCACTAACGCGAATCGATACTGCGGCGAGCCCAACCTGCTCAGCCGTCGGGGTCCACGCGATCTCGCCCGATTGCGTATCAATCAGCATTCCGACAGGTGCCAAAACCAATTCATGCTGCAAGGGACTAGCTGATGGGTTGCTGGTTCGAACGGAATACAAATAGGTACTTCCCACAACCGCTTCCGTAGGTGGAGCACTGGAGATCGTAGGTACCAGCGACGAGCTGCGAACTGCAATTCTAAAGCTCTGAGTAACGACATGTCCGAACAGGTCGAACCCCCGCACGACAACTTCCTGAACGCCCAAAGAATCCCTGGTAGGCATCCAGCGGATAAATCCGTATTGCGGATCGATGGACATTCCAACCGGGGCATCCACTAACTCGAATAGCACCGCTTCGGGAGCGATGACATCGTACTCATAGAGAATGCCCACTCTGGCAGCCGTTTCCGGCAGCGAGTCGATGCTCAACGTCGGCATCGGTGCCCGCGAGACAACTGCGATTGACTCAGTCCGTTCTGCGCGTCCTCCTCGGGAATCCTCGACTGAGAGCGTGACATTCACGCTGCCCAACTCCGCTGGTTGCCACTGGACCTGGCCACTGGCGGAGACAGTCAATCCCACAGGCCCGCTCACGAGCGAGAAGGTCAGCGGTTCATGGTCGTTGTCCACTGCTACGAGCTGCGAGGCGTAGGGTCGCTGAACAATCGCGGTTGGTTTCAATCCCGCTATCCATTGCGGTAGCTGGTTGCTTGCGACAGGGGTTACGGTAACAGAGCCCTGCTGCCTGGAAACACCTCCGAAGCCATCATCCACTTCCACTTCAAAGGTAAATGACCCCACCACACTCAGCACGAAGTCGATGATGCCGCTATCGGTCGTGATCGTCATGCCTGCTGGGAACGAGATCAGCCGATAGGTGAATTCTTCTTGTTCAGCATCCTGAGCTCGAACTTGGTAACGCCACGCCAGGCCCACTTGTGAGTCCAGAGGAACATTTGAAGTAATGTTCGGAGCGGTATTGATGACGACGTTCAGAGGGAAACGTTGAATCGCAAAACGCCGTTCAGGGTCGGAGACCTTAATAAGAATATCATGCACACCGGACTGCGAGGCCAATGGAAGCCATTGAACCAACCCGCTGACTCGATCAATCGTCATCCCTTCCGGAGCCGCGATCAGTTCGTAGTATACGGGGACAGCCAGCGGCGATTGAGCGAATGCTTGATAGATGTAGCTGCCCGGTGCTGTTGCCTGCTGGGTTGGTTGTGAAAGGAAGACGGGCGTCGGATCTGCTGGTGCGGCGCGCGAGCCGAAATTGACCGCCGGGGTCACGGAGTTCAGGTTCAATGGTTGGACTCCGGTCTGTGGAGCGCTCTGCAACTGTCCTGCTACTCCGACGAGCCCAACATGAGCCATCTTACCAGTTGTTGTCAGCCGATAGCGACCTTGTGCATCGGTAATGGCCGTCGGCTCCCCTGTATCGTAGAAACTATTTCGATTCGTGTCTAAGAACACAGTCCTGCCCGCCTGGATGGGCTCGCCGGAATTCGTGAAAACTTGGACCTCGAAGGAACCGGTATTGCCGCTCCATGAGTTCGTACTGGAGTTGGCAAGGAACAGCCGCGTTGCTCCCTGGGGTACCACAATCGTCTGTTCGATACCATCGCTGGTGAAGCCATCCCCAATAAAGAAAAGCTGCCTAAGCTCGGGTGCAATCGACGTGTAGTTGATTCCACCGGTGACATTGCCAGTAGATCGAAAATCGAGCGACGCAGGAGTAGTCTGACCTGACGGCGACTCGTCATTCAAGAAGACACCCAACAGCGAACCGTGATTGGGACCTGCGTACTGCGAAATGCCATGGAGTGCATTCGAGACAGTGCCAGTGGCATTGTAGACGATTCCGTCAGGCGAGCGCGTTCCCACAAAACCATCCGATAGCGTGTGGCCAGTCGCTCGAATACGGAGGACTTGGCCGGGCTGAATTGCTAGCGACGGTGGGGAGCCTTGAGGGGCGGTGCTACCGTATGCCGTCGATCCGTTGGCCATGCCAGCTAAATAGGGATTCGCGTAGCCCGGAACGATGAGTCGTTGTGCAGTCGATGGCACCAGCATCAGATCATCGATTGCGAACGAATTCTCTGCTGAGCTATTGTTCGGATTCGGCGGCAATGTGCTTCCAACAGAGATAATCTCCAGGATACCTTGCTCGGTGGCTGCATGGAGACTGTGACGGAACTGTTTCCAAGCACCAGCAGAAATGTCTTCCAGCGTAAAGGCGGAGCCTAACGGTTGACCATTCCAGTGGACTTCCATTCTGGCAGCTTCGTGGTTGTTGGGACGCAGTGCCCAGAAACTGAAGTCGTAATCCTGACCAGGTATTAGCGTCACCAATTGTCGCCAGGCGACTCGATCTTGATGGTCACCGTTGACGATCAGCATCAAGTCTTGGTTAGAGCCATTGGTGTGTCCGAAATAGTCTGACGTGGTTGGGATAACACGTGACGACAATCCGACAGTGACTTGAGCATCGCCGAGCCAACCCGAACCTGACTGAGGCGTACGCTGATAAAAGTTGGTTTCCCAGCCAGCCGGCCCCGAGCTAAAGTCAGGATTCGCAATGCGATTGAAATCCGACGGCAAGTCTTGAACCCCATCTCCATTCACATCCAAGAATACGATGCCGCTGACCTGTTTTAAGAAGGGTGGGACGATATCGACATGGAACGACTGTTCTGCGACTCCCCCTCGCCCATCCTCGACTCGGACGATGACCTCATGAGTAGCTTCCGATGCGAGCGCCTTCTGACGAGTCGGATAGTTGCGCCAGTCGGGCGTGCCCGTAAGCGTACCGTGATTACGCGCTGGTGAGGAATCGAGAATGGTCGTAACATCTCGTGACTCGTTAAAGTTCCACTGCAATACCAAACCTGTTGCGTCGCTCGGAACATCCGCCAGCATTCCCTGGGTGATTTCCGCTGCGGTCAATGCGCGATTCCAGATTCGTTGGCGCGCCAAGGTTGCAATGTTCTTTCCGGATTGAAGCGGTGATGCATTGTAGCTGATACCTTCAGGGCTCACTGCCGTGCCGACATTCACTCCGTTGATCCACAGCGTCAGCGCTTTCGACGTGTCGTCAAACGTCATGGCCACATGGGTCCACTTTTGAAACTGGACAGGTGTCGGAGCGGTGACGATAGCTAAGCTATTCGCGTTGTCAGGCGAGCCCACCCTGGCGCGAAGCGTCCCATAGTAGTACTCCAGTCCGAAAGACAACACATTGGGGTTCGTGGTAGAAGCTCTCTTGGCGAGCAAATTTTCCCATACCGCTCCGTTGGGATCTTCAAAGTAGTACCAGCCCTCAACCGAGACGCTGGCGGGTCGCAAACTCGGCGCATCGGGTGCCTCGATATATCCGTAGTTTTGTGAGCCGGTGTGGAGTTTCAGCGACGACGTTCTCGGATCCCAGTCGATTTCCCCTGTCGTGGGATGGATCGTCATCCCCTGGGGAGCTTCAGCCAGCGAGTAGCGTAGCGCGGATTGATTCTGCAAGACGACATTGGGCTGATAGCGATAGACCGAATCGGCTGCGACCTCGGTGATGGGAGTACTGGTGAAGCGCGGGACACTTTGAGATACAGGTGCTGTTACGATGATTCGGAAGCCTTGTTGCGTCACGCCGCCTCGACCATCCGAGGCTTCCACAACGACACTATTACCTCCGAGCTGCTCAGGCATCGGAGCCCAATAGATTGTGTTCGTCACTAGATCATGCAGCATGCCCCCGGGTGCATCTATCAGTTCGAAAGAAACTGGGTCATCATCGGGGTCGATGGCCGCTGGCTGATAAGTCCACAGTCGGCTGGGATCAAAGCGATTAAGGATGAGACTGACGGTATCGTCACCTTGATTGACCACCAACACATCGGGTGCCCCGTCACCGTTCACATCATCAGCCACAAGCCGAATCGGGTGCACTCCGACTTCAATCCACTGAGGCGCGGTGAATTTTCCAGCTCCGCGTTGGTAGAGGAATCCAACGCGACCTGCATCGGGCTGAGCGACGACAAGATCGTTGCGGCCATCGCGGTTCATGTCTGCAATTGCGAGCGCACCTGGGCTGGTGATTCCTAACACGCTGATGGCTGTACCGAATGTCCCGTTTCCGTGCCCCGGTAGGATGATCACTCGCTCGCCGTTGGGATCAGTCAATGCGATATCGAGCGCGCCATCTTCAGTTACATCTCCTAAGGTCAAGTCGCCCGGCGCGAATCCCAGCGGCAGAACAAGAGATGGAGAAAATGTACCAGCTGAGCCGATCAAGACCATGATCGTCTCTTCACTCTTGCTCAAGACAATCAAGTCCTGGATACCATCGCCGTTGAGATCCGCGATTCGCAGATCGGATGGTCGAACAGGGAGCTCAATATCCTCGCGATTAAAATTCCCACTAGCGGATTGTCGGAAGATCGACACCGATTTCCCTTGCTGGTTGGCGGTGAGAATGTCCAGCAATCCGTTCTGGTCGACATCCAACAGATCCACCGCGACCGGGTAGAGATCGGTCAAGAGGTCTGGCTGGCGTGCAAAGACTTCGTCGGTAACTTGATAGTGCAGCTTGACTCGATTCAGGCCACTGATGATCGACACCAGGTCGGCTTTGCCATCGCCATTCAAATCACCGGAGACGACATCCGACACGCCCCGAGGCTGGCTGATGAACGCTACGCCTTGCGTCCCTTCAGCAGTTCCAGCGAGGTCGTCGCGGCCATCTCCATTGAAGTCCCCGATAACGGAACCATTGAGATTTGCGACCGCTGTGAAACCATGCAGCTCCGAAAAAGTTCCATCGCCACGGCCGAACAAAATACTTTGGTAAGGTCTGGAGCTTTGAGAGAGGAACCCCCAACCCCACATGGCCACCAGGTCCGTGACCCCATCCCCATTGAAATCGCCACGATCGAGTTGAAAGGTATGGGTGTAGTAGTTGGTCGTGTCGCGGAACGTGAAGTCCCCGTTTCCGAACATTACCGTGGTTTGTACATGGTTGCCGCTGTAAGCGATGTCGTTGATGCCGTCACCATCGAAGTCATCAATGACGTAGGAGTAAATCGAGCGATCGTGCGGAATGAAAGCTGGGTTCTCAATGACCGTCTTTCGAAAGAGCGTCGAAGCATCGGTGGCTGGTCCACCAGTTTGTTCCAAGATGACCCAGCGGGCTGGAATACCGCTACTGGGTATGGACCGACTGAAGAAGAAAATTTCTTGCTTGCCGTTCCCGTTGAGATCTCCTATGCCTACCGATTCGTCGAAGTAAAAGCCATGGGCACGAGGCCAATTGGTGATGGTATCATTGCTGTCGGGCAGGATGTTGTAGCGACGATTCACCGGGTCATAGAGCAACACTGCCAAACGAGTGGTGTGGTTCGTATCTATGTTGCCGGTCTGCAAACGATAAACTAGGTCCGGATACCCATCGCCGTTGAAGTCGTCCACTTGAAGGACTCTATTGCTGACCCCTGATTGTCCCCCAGGTGCGACCACGCTGGGCAATGCCTGAAAAGCGCCGTTACCAAGTCCAAACGCTTGTCGAAACTGGGTTCCATCGATCCACGCGAGATCCAGATTACCGTCCAAGTCGATATCCAGGACGGTTAGCGAGTGGGCGCTATTCACACCCCCGAAAACAGTGGAGTACGCCTCGAAAGTACCATCCCCAAGGCCAGACGCGAAATAGAATCCACCGCCAAATCCGATCCCTCCGTAGGTGACGATGTCCAAGACCCCGTCGTTATTAAAATCCCCTGTGACCGATTCTCGCATTCCGAACGTGGTGGGGGAGAAACTCTGATCGAAGTCAAAATTGCGAAGGCTTTGTGGGGCCCGGAGAGTGCCAGGGCGATCACCAAGCAACAAACCCACACTACCTGCTTGCTCTCCCACAAGTGCATTTCCCAACAGGATATCCATCACGCCGTCTCGGTTAAAATCAGCAGCTGCGGCGAAAATTGTCGATTGGGAATTTCTGAAGGTACCGGTACCAATATCGGAATCGAACGCGGTGCTGTACTGCGTTAGTGCAAAGGTCCCATCGCCACGTCCCAGTCCAATCAACAGCGAATTCTCGTTATTTGTGTTCCCGAACACGAAATCCAGATGTGCATCCCCGTTCAGTTCTAGTCCGCGGCCAGTCTGATTTCCAAGGCCGTACCATTCAACCGTGTAGGGCAACAGCGTTACAGAGCCACTGGAAGTGCCGTCTCCAAATCGGCCATCCCCCTGTCCTCGCATCAGAGTCGCGCCAAATGGACCTGATATCAGAGCATCCACTTTGCCATCACTGTCAAAGTCATCAAAGTAGCCGCTGGTCGCATTGAAAAAAACGCCACTCGGATTGCCAGAAGAGTGAAAAGACTTGGTTGCCGAGTCGATGCGAGTCCCAAAACTGCCCGTGCCGTCATTCAAGTATGATTCGATACGAAGGTTGTTGTAGTTTAGCCGTACAATGTCCGGCCCATTCGCACCATCCAGGTCCGCAATATACCCCTGCCCGCCGTTGTTCGTGTCCTCCGTGATGACAAACGACTCAGAGAAACGACCTGTGCCATCGCCACGATAGATGCTGATCGCTTGGCGGCCACTAATCTGTACCTGTACATTTTCGAACAGTACCAGATCCAAGTTGTCATCTCGATCTATATCGGCCATCTGCGCGAGCGCAACATAGTTCCCCTCAACGGTACTGGTCGTGGGGTTGGTATCAAACGAACCTGAACCGGTGTTGGCATACACGAGAATGCGATTGGTGGCGATGGTCGTAACGACAATATCCTTCAGCCCATCGGAAGTCACATCTGCAAAGTGAATTGATGCTCCTCGTCCAATCCGTCCAGCCACCGCTGGCAATTCCACTTGCCAGCCGTCGCGGAACGAACCATCACCATTTCCAAAACGAACAACGACGAATCCACGATCGTTGGGATCGTTCCAATTGCCATTGCCGCGAAGATTAACAAGAGCCAGAACGTCTGGAAGACCATCGCCGTTAATGTCCTCCGCCAGAACCTGCTGCACATCCCGTTCGTGTTGACCGGTAGTGTTGGGGACAAGCCCAAGATCAATGGCGGTGGGGCCTTCGAAAATGCTTCTTAACTCGGCAGGAGGGAGTTCACCCAAACTGATTGGTTGATTTGCCCCCAAGAGGATCGGACTACTGGGAAGCAAGCCCAATTGATTCTCGATACGGTTGGCGGTGACAATCGTCTTGAGGCCCGATGAACCGCTCAGCAATGTTGCCGCCGCGGGGCCTTGTCCGGTCGCGTAGGTGTGTACTTCGAAGGGACTCGAAATGAAGGTGTCGATCTCCGGCTCGCTCGTAAAGATCGGCGGCCGATTGGGGAGTTGCTCTACTACGCGCAAATCGAATCTTTGTTCGACGTACAATCCATACTGGTCGGTGGCCCGCATGACAATTTGATGCGCACCAGTATCCGCTATCTCGGTTTGCCACTGGACCTGACCTGACTGCGGATCGATGGTCATCTGATCGGGACCGGCGATCAATGAGTAACTTAACGGTGAATCGATGGTGGAAGTGGCTTGGGCGTGGTATCGGTAATTTCGTCCTGCTTCAATGCTGGTCACTGGCTGGGAGCTGAAGCCGACCGGACCGGTATGGAGCCTTCCGTAGACACTCAGCCGATACTCGAATCGCTGGCCCGAATCGTTGCGAAAGCGAATCTCTGGGCCAGCGAGCGACTGGCCACTGGCCAGTACCGGGCCGTCCAGCCTGCCTGTTAAATCAATAAACGGACGGCCATCCGGCAAGAAGCCATCGGGCCGTACCATAAACACGTTCGGGTCGCTGAAGTTCTCGAAAACGGCGATGATCGGTCCCAGTACCGCTGTGTTACCCCGGTTAGTCAACTGGGCCTGGGAGACCAACTGCAGGCGGTCGGTACTCAGACTCGTGCGACCGTAGTCGACTTCAAACATCCCTGTCAGATCGCTCAGTTGCCGAAAATCAAAGGCGCTGACCGGTGTTTGTCGAGATTCAGACAATCCTTCACCACTGCCCGGTGGCAGCGAGGTTGGAAGCTCCACGAACTCGTAGCCGCGAATAATGACACTGGTGCTGTCGTCGCTATCGTTATTGACCAGCCGCGCCAGCACGCGGATCTCGGTCCCTACTGGGAATTCCGATAGATCAAAGATGACTTTTGAGTCTTGTCCGGCGGCAGCAATATCCATCCATACGCCACTGGCAGCTACAGGCTGATAACCTTCGGTCCAGTTGAATGCTGCTGAGCGGCTGGAGCTGAGCCGATTGGAGACTGGATTGCCGTTGGCCTGAACAATTTGAATCTCGAAGGCGTCGCGAATCTGCTGCCGTGCCTGTGTGTCGAACTCAGGTGCCTGAAACTTCACCTCCAGAGCTGGACGATTGGCAGGGACATTTAGAATTCTGTCCAGCTCCGTCACAAAGCCCGAACCCTCGAGCAATTGCGGCGAGCACGCAGCGCCGGCGAAGGAGCCGCCATCGGTGAAGAAGCCGCCGACGACACCGGAGCCTGCAAAGTTGAGGTGATTGACAACGCGCAGAGCGTCATTGGCGGAGACTCGGCCGTCGCAGTTGGTGTCCACATACGGACCACTGCTGGGGGCCTCCACTTGGCGTGGCAGGTCACGCGGCAGACTGGGATTATTCAGCCAGTTGACAATTCGCAGAGCATCCTGCGCGCTGACACGTGCCGGTTGGTCGCCAGTAACATCCAGAGGAAACACCGGATTGTGCCACATCGCAGCCGCCAACAGATCGCGGCGCTCAAGCTGTTCTAACTGGTGTACTCGCCGACGATATCTGCGTTCACTGTGCGCACTGATGAGCCGCTTCCAGCGGTTCAGCCGATCAGACATGATGCACGCTCCACGTTCACTGGTTGAGGGTGAATTCTGGCTGGGTTCCTACTAGAATAGCGAGATACATCTGCCCAGTCAGGCTAGAAATTTCGCCGTATTCGATGCCTCGCAGTATAGTTGGATTTCAGGGCAAAGCAAACAGTACTGTGGGGTGGCGCGCGTGGGATCTGTGTGTCAATGTGCCGCGCAAAAACGATATGCGAAATTTCTAGAATACCGACTATATGATTCTGCTGTGGGCGTTCTGAAATACAGTCGCAATGCTCGCTGAGATTTAAGACGTTTTTTTGTCTGTCGGCTTCGCGCATTTGCGAGAGTTAGGATTTGAATGACACTATCGCTTGGTCAGTCACGATGTATGCACGTTGAAGGATGTTGGCGATCAAGAGAAACACTTGCGGGACTGGACTAGACGATTTCGCATTCCACTTGTGGTTCATGCACACCGTCGGCCGTGTACTCGATGCCTTCATCAATGTCACGCAGCGTAGTACCACATCGCCTGCAAAGCATCCACTGTCTACTGAACGGATGTTTAGGCTATACTGATAAGGCGAGTTGCCGCACTGTAGCTACCCTCACCAGACGGTGGATAGCGAGCAAGGCCACCGTCTAGGCGACGAAGGCTCCAGTATGTTTTCAAATGGTACTCGCCAAGCCACTACTCCATATCAAGTCTCGATTGAGTGAGATTTTTTGGGTCAATCATGAATCGCCTGACTTCTCAGCAACAAGCCGTATACGACTATATTCGTCAGAATATGGTCCAGCGCGGTTACGTGCCTACGGTGCGAGAAATCGGGCAGCATTTAGGAATTCGCTCGCCCAATGGAATAATGTGCCACCTCAAAGCGCTTGAGAAGAAAGGCATGATTCGTCGAACTGCCAACCGCAGCCGGGCAATCGAGCTGGCCGAGCCGCTTCCAGGAAACCAGTTGAGCTGGCAGATTCAAGGGCGCGTCGCGGCTGGAAAGGTACTCATGTTATCTGATTCATTTCAAACATTCGAACCATTATCTGCGCTGAGTGGTGGTCAATTGCCGTTCCTGCTGCAAATCACAGACGACAGTTATGCTCAGCAACGCATCGCTGCGGGCGACATGCTGGTAGTGCATCGCAGCGACGCGGCGCAGGAACGAACCCCGCAGGCGGGGCAATGGTTGGTCATGCAGTCGCCAGGCACTGGCGAGTGTTTGTTGGCCACGATCGAAAGCAGCGTTGCTCACAGAACCGTGCGGCCATTGTCAGAATCGCCGTACACCACTGACATCAGTCATTACCAGACGGTGGGTGTCGTTGTCGGGGTGATTCGCTTGTTGGGCGTGCCTTCATAGACAGCTCGCATGCAAGCACAGTCCCAGGCCCAACCGAGTTCAGCGAGCAACCATCCGCGGGTTCAGCCAATAGACTTGATCACCCCACTGGCTAAATTGCCCCTTCTCTACAACCAGGACGACCAATTGCGCGAGTGAGATATCCACATCCAAGTAAGCCTGGTTTGTGTTGTCGTTATTCGAAGCGCCCTCCAACTGTAATCTGTTGGCTGTGCGGCCGGTCAAGGTGGTTGCGCCGGCCTCGGATAGCTTACCATCGCGTGCGATCAAGACACGGCAAATCGCATCACCATGACGATTGCCAATGCTAAACGGTTCTGCCAGCCGCACCTCTGCCAAAAATTGGCCCGGCGATCCGTCCCAACGATAGGATACTTGCGATGAACTGTGCATCGCCAGACCATCATGAATTATTCCAGACTCTCGCCGTCGTCCAATAACAATTGGCAGACCGGCAACCGTTCGATGAACACCCAATTCATAATGCAGCTCCCAGTCCGGCAAAAAACGATACGAAACTGGTTTGGCTTGACTTAGCAAGGTTACCTGTGGAACGGCATCTCTAGCCGCATAGGTCAGACCGTGACTGAAGAAATGGGGCTCATCGATAATCCATTGCTTGGCCAACAGCGCGTAGTGCAGTTCTAGTTTTCCAGCCTTGCGTGTCAATTGTACGTTCTTGAGCAACGAACCATCGTCCAGGCCGATTTGCAATCCAGAAGCCTTTTCGCTCAGTTGCCCGGCGAGCACCGGACTGAGTGCGACTGCCTGTACCTCTTCCCAGTCAATGGAGACGGTTTGAACTGAGTCGTGCATCGACAATCGCGGTGCTGCGTCGCCAGTGGCTGCTTCCGGCCAGCGAATGACTCCAGTTAAGCGATTGCCATTCCGCAACCAGACGGCATCCTGCTCGCCTTGGAGATCGACCAGTCGTTGCTGCCACTGCAACCACTCGGCCATCGAAGCTGGCGGAGCAACAACCACAGCGCGCACCTTGGACATTGGCACCTCGATAGCGCCCAGCCATGGTTGATCGACGCGAAGCCATTGAGAGCTAACCAGACCCACGGAGCCTACTAGCCAGCTACCGTCCGTCATCCACACAGCGGACTGATCGACAGCGCCCGACCAACGGCCCCAACGCACAAGTGCTGATGTGCGAATCTGACTGCCCAGGGCATCTTGAAACAACCACTGGCCTTCGCCGTGATCGACCAGGGTTACATCGGCTATGATCTGATTTGCCAAATGCAAAGTATCGCGTCGGGCTGAGTTGTTTTGTGCATAGAGCGGGGTCAATAATTGCAGACCGCAACAGGCAATCGCCCCTGCTAATAACGAATAAACGGCTATTGACGTACGCACACTAGAAATCCTTACGCACCTCAGGCTCGGGTTCAGGTGCTGCGTCCGATTCGGCCAAGTTTTCCAGTATCGACGGCAGCCTATCAAAGCTACTTTTTTCTAATCGCCTTGTGTCAAGCGGTCGCAGGGCCCCCGGATTCTTTGCCGCCTCGGCCTTGGTGTAGACATCGACCTGCCCGTGATCGGGCCGGTCATGGCCAACTGATAATACAAATAGACCCACACTTCGCGGGGTGTAGTTGACATCTTCGATGGGGTTGGGACTGGTGCCCGTACGGTCGATGGCGATCGACTGCAGGTGTTCTTCATAGACGCTTACGTCGTAAATTGCGGATGCAGGAAGCGAAGTCATCAGCTCACGAGTGACCCATGATCCATCGGCACGCAATACTTCGAAGGTTTCAACCAATTGCGCGCCACTGTCGCGGTGCAATGTAACCGTGACTGAATCTTGCGGTTGAATCCGGACCGTTTCCAGCGGTGATCTGTCGCGCTGCGGTGTCAGCATCACGACAAGCGCGTTGCGCTGGGAATTGAACAACCGAATTTCCGCGGGCGGTAGCGGTGGGTTAGGCCGGAGTTGGCGGCTCTTACTACGCCAAAACGGCTGTAAGAGACTCACCTGCTGCGGAGCGGGTTTTAGCAATACCCACAGTTGTCCAGACAAGTTGGTCAGCGGGCTGAGACCTAAATTGCCGCCACCCAAATGCGTCAAATAGCTGTCGCCATAAAAACAGTTTCCCAGATAGTAGCCGTCGTTGGTTTGATTGCTGGCAGCGATGCGCCATATTTGACGGGCATCTGGAGCGAGTGTGGACAATCGCAATACGCCGTCATTAAATGCCGACACGGCCCAGACCTGTCCATCGCTGTAAAGCTGAAAGCGCACCATGCCGGGTCCGGCCGGGGCGATCCACCAGAGCGCTTGAGGATTAGCCGTGGTCAGGCAGCCCAAGCGCGTGCCGCGTTGGGTCAAACCCCACATGCGGTTGTGATCATCGTAGCACGCCAAATATCCGGCGTGAGCTTGAGGAAGTCTGGCCAGCGGCAGATTGAGGACGTGAGACAAATAGTCGCTGGCCCCGTAGGCACGCCAGTCAGGCTGAGGTTCGTCCTGCGTTGCCTGTTTGTCCTTAAATGCTCGCGTGTCACTATCTTCCGAAAGCGCTGTCTCTGCATCAGGCAAGCCGGATGGCCGTGGCGCTTGCGGCAAAGTGCTGGAACCTTTTGGGGCCACAGATTGCAACGGCTGAATCTGCATGCGACTGGGTGTGAATTGCAATTGGCCTGCTTGCAATCGACCAATTTGCAGATGGCCGCTGTGGTTGGATGGCCAACGCAGCACGCGGCCAGTTTCGCGATGGCGATATCCCAACCACAGTTGATCAGCCGAGTCCAGGTCATGAACTCGAATGTACGTGGTCACTTGCCCATGAGCATCCACCACATCCAGTTTGGCTTGGTTCCAACTGGCCTTAGATGAAAACGGCAGATCCGGAGCGGACAATAAGAACTGCTGGGCCTGAACAGGGCACGCCACCAAGCAGCAGGAGATCAGAATCAACCAGGCCGTCGGATGAAACGTCATGCAGGCATCTTCCTGGTGGCTAGTTTGTGTTGGCGAATTTCCATTGGCCAGTTAACACGCGACGATTAACGCTGGAAAATGGGCAGGACGGTGCGCGGCATGTTTAGAATCAAGCAGGCCATGGCCGTACCATATTCTGAGCTGTTGTAATCGAACCAACCGCCGCGACTGGTGCGCAATCCCAGAATAGTTCGTTTCAGTCGCTTGTACCAGGGCTCCCACTCAGAACCGCCGCGAAGCCAGAAGGCCTGAGCGGAATAATAGTGGGCGTAGAAGAAGAAATTGTTGCGCTCCAGCGAATTGTTCAGGGAAATATTGGCTAGCAGATAAGCGAAGGCTGACTCGATTTCGGAGCCTTCATAAACGCCCGCGCTGTACAACGCTACGATGGCTGCTGCAGTTAGCGGAAAACGACTTTCGCCGCCGCGGGTTTGATACATGAATCCACCGTCTGGATTTTGGCACTGACGCACATAGTGGATAGCGCGCTGGATCGTTTGTTGAGGTACGCCCAATCCCGCATTACGCGCCGCGCGCAACGCCATCATCTGGCAGACCGTTACCGATAGGTCAGCATCGTCCGGCGCCGGATTGTAGCGCCAGCCACCCTGTTTATTCTGAGTGTCTCGAATCAGCTTCACGGCGGCCGATAGCTTGGGACGGATATCCAGTTGGTTATCCATGCCTAACATTTCAGCCAAGAACAGCGTACCGAAGCCATGATCGTACATAGGACCGTGGCTGGTGTTGGCTCCAGAGCTTATAAAGCCACTGCCCTGAGCCTGCTGCAAGATGTACTGGCCAATACGTCGCACAGCTAAACCCGCTGCGCCAATTCCGGGGCGTACACCACGGCTGAGCATTGCCAGTCCAGCCAGTGCGCACACGCCAACCCACCTGCCCTGTTCGGCTGTCTGAAAACTTCCGTCGTCATTGTGTTGCGCCAGTAAATACTCCAGTCCACCACGCACCGCTTCGTCGACCGCCTGATCGTACAAATCGTCCAGGTCCCGCCGCGCAGAAAATTCTTGGCCGTACGCGAAACTGGCCGCCAACGGTGCACTGCACAGGCCCACCAGGTTGCGACCGATCCAGTTGCGCCGCGAGCTGATCACGGTGTGGGCTCCTGCGGCTGAAGCAAGGCCCGATAATAGGCTTCGAGCTGCTGACGATAGCTCGGCAAAAATTGATCGACCATGCGGGCTTCCAATTGCGAGCGCACCCGCTCAGGTAAGTGTCCCCAGACGCCGCGTTGCAATTGGCTCTGACTGGCAATGAGATTTTGGCCATCATCTGCCTTGATCGGGCGATTTCCTGTCGCCGCTGCGTTTGCCGCGCGATCTGCAGCGTGCGGCGACGGGCCCCCATCCACGGGCGAGGCTGGATCGTTCTGTCGTGCGGATTCGTCTGTCGACGATCGTCGCGATGACGTTGAGGCTATCGTGGAACTGTGTTGTTTCGAGGTTGACTCCGATTGGTTGGGCTGAATGCCTTCAAGGGCGGCGATTAGCTGGTCCAACCCGTCAATGATTTCCGTCTGAATGCGAACGGCCTCATTTCCAACTGGCCCTCGATTCATGGGTCCGATCAACGCCTGTAGCTGTCGGCGAATAGTCATTATCGCCAGCCCGGGGGCATCTGGGCTCGCGCCATCAGCCAGCCCCGGCTCGGCTGTAGGTTGCGGCGGCTGGCTCAGTTCCAGCAATCCTTCGACTAATCTTGATTCATCGTTTTGAGCTAAGCTCCTAGCGGGAACTGAGGGGTTGTGGTTCTGTCCGCTGGAGATTTGCGGTGCCAGGCAATCAATTGAAAGCACTAGCCAACCCAGTAGCCACGCCCGGCGGAAACTGTCTGCTCGTTCCCAAAATTTGATCCAGCAATTCATTGCGCGGCTCCGATACCAGAGGTCTTGTCTGGAGTCAAGCTGTCCAAGATTTCCTCAAATTGGGCAGCCAATTGTCGTTGCTGTCGGGAGATGTCGTCTTGATGTTGTTGACGTAAATCAGCGTCTTCTATTTTGTCCAGTTCGATGGTTCGGTTCCTGAGTTCAACCTGTAGGCCGCGAATGAGTTTCAGATTAACGATGGCTGGTGCGTGAACATTCGATGACTCGGAGCTATCAGAAGAGTCGTCACTCGATGATTCACTAGGGCCAGCCGCCGGAGCCGACGACAGCGCCTGGGCCAACAGCTTTAACTTTCGTAACGCCTCGTCGGCTGCGTCCGTCGCTTCCGGGCTGATGCGCAAACGCCTCGCAGCAGCTTGAGCCCGCGCTAGATCGCTATCGCTCTGCTGCAATGTCCAATCCAAGGTCGGCATGCTCTGAGCTACACTTCGCAACTGTTGCAATTCGTTACGAACCAACTGTTGCTGCTCCAGTAGCGGTGCCAGCAGAGACTGCAGCTGATCCAAGTTTTGGGTTCCCTGCGGGGTAACAGGTAGGGCATTGTAAGCGTCCGCTAGCGTTTGTTGTCGCTGGATGATGTCCATAAGACCCTGCACAAAATCTGACCAACGTTTTTCTGTCGTTTGCTGAGAGCCTCTGGCAGGCTGGTGGCCATCAGCTCGGCTAGCTGCTGTTTGCAACGACTGAGCAATTCGCTGTTGTAACTCCACAGCTTGACTTATTTGTTGCTCCAGTAAACGGCTGCCCGCGCTGCGCATGGCACTGACTGTTTGGTCGTCAGCCAGCGTGCCAGCGGCCTCAGCCAGTTGTTCGTGAAGCGCGGTGCTCTCAGAACCCAGCATCTGAGAATGCTGGGCTTGCGACAGCCAATCTTCTAATTGGCTAGCAACTTGCAACTGTTGCTCGCGCAATGCCGCCAACGGTTGAGCGGCATCAGTTAAGCGATGGCGAAGCGCATCCAACTGAATTTGCCGTGTTGCGTCAGCAATTGACTGCTGCTGTCCGGTCAACTGTGTCAATTGCTGACGCAACTGCTGGAGATCTTGCAGTTGCTGCGACTGATCGGCCAACGATTGCAGTAGCTGCAACGACTGCGATTGCGCGGTCTCTAATTCGTCGGCTGCAATTCGCCAATTCTCGGATTGTTGTGGATGGGAAGCGGATGACCAATTGGATTGCATGCTCGCGGCAACGGCCAGCGCCTGTTCAATGGTCTCCGCGCCGTGCTCAGCCATTTGTTGCTGAATCTGCTGCAAATTAGAGTATGTTTCCGAATGCTCTAGGCGATTGCGTTTTAGCAGCTCAAGTGCTTGGGCAACGTTCTGTGCAACGCTGGTGGAAGATTTGGAAAAGCGCTGTTGAATGCTCAATTGCAATTGCGCGATATTGGCAAGTGCAGTCGTCGATGGTTCTGGAGGAACCGCGCCCTGGGTCGCGTCGATCATCTGCTTAGCAATGTGCTGCGCGGAACGCTGTGCGGTCACCAGTTCGCCGAGCTGATTCGCGATTGCAGCTTGGCGCTGAGCGATCAATTCCAATTGCCGTTCCGGCGATGCGATCGTCACACGCTCGGCATGGCTGGATCCGACCTGTCCAAGCTGGTCGCGGGCTTCCAGTCTGACGGTTACACAGTCGTTCATTTGTAAGGTATGGCCGACACTGGCAAAGAGGCTCACCAAATCCAGTTCGGCTTGTAGCCCGCTATCGCCCGGATCGCTCAAGGCAAAGGGGATTTCGACGATTGTTTCAGGCTTGGATTCCAACGACAGTTGCGCTATGACTTGCGCAAGTCCCCAATCGTCGTTGGCGTGTCCAATCAACTCCAGGCTGGCTCCCAATGCCAGGCTGCTGAGCGGAAATGAATCGAGTGTTACGCTTGGAGCCGCGTCGGGAATAACTTCAATGGTCCAGCGTCCGCGTGAGTTGAGCACGTCACCTGATAAAGTTGTAAACATAAAAGTCCAACTGCAACTGTGGGGTATGGCTTGAGCCTGATGCTGCGAGTTACCCAGCGTTACGGATATCTGATCATCGGCCAAGTGTGCAACTAGCGGTTGGGTTGGAGCAGTCGAATCGGTGGATTGAACTGGTCGCAACTGCTGCAGGGCAACTGCTGTGAGCGGTTGACTGACGGTTCCGAAAAACCGCACCTGGCTGCCGGCCACTACTTTGAGACTATTGGCAATAACACTGTAGCTTGGATGATGTTCGGATGATGAAATGGAGGAACTTAGGGTCCGCAGCGCCGGCGAGCCACGCAAGTAGTCGGGCGGAAAAACTTCAAAGCGGTAATCGTTCCAGGTTGGCAATTGGGCGACACGGACCGTATGCCACGGCATCGCTTGATCTTCGCCGCCTACGGCGCGAATTTGGATGTCATGATGAACGGGAGGCAAAGTGGCACTAGCGAGTTGACCGTCTGATGTCGCCGGCAAGCGAAGCGGCGGCGCAGTGTTTGAGTCTAAATGCCGCACTTCAATGAACACCGACTGGGGTAACGGCGGATGAAGGTCGATGACTTGCAAGTCCAACACATCCCCACGCCCAACCGCAGTCGGTAAATCAATCAACTGCAACTGATCCAAGCGAGGCCAGGGCCGCGCGGCCCACGGTATCAGTAGTCGCGCCAGCGCCCGCTGGCAGTCGACCGGACGTACAAAATAGACCACAGCCCCTAGGCCCAACAAGATTGTCAAACCCAAGGCCGCTCGTCGCCAACTGCTGGTGGAGATCATTTGATTCCAGTCCAGCGTGAGCGGCCGTGCAGTCCAGTCTGACAATGCAGCCTGACGTAGCGAATGACTTCCGAATCGATGGTCGGTTTTGATGCACTCGCTGGGTGCAAGCGCATGTTCAGCAGCATCCAGTTGCGCTAGTTCGAATGCCACCGGTAATCGTCCCGCTTGATCTGGATAACGCTGCTCCAGCCAGTTCGCGATATCCAGCGGACGAATGCCACAGCGCAGGGCCGGCAGCAACCGCCAACGCATCAGCCAACCGGCAGCGGTCAGCAGGATGCCCCATGACAACCACCGCAGGCCCAACTCCTCGCGTCGCAGCGTAGCATCGATCAGCATCAGCGCAACGGCCAGCATCGATACAGCGGTTAACCACGTCAGTACTCCTCGCCATCGAATCTGGCTACGCGCCCGTCTAGCTGCGCTCTCGCAGTTGGCCAGCAGTTGCGAGCTGGGTGGGATGTCGTCCGATGCAGGCATGGTTGGATCGTGCTCGGTCACTTAACGCACTCGTCGAAATACCAATCCGCCTACCTCAATACCAGCCTCGCCAACAACGCGAGGCGTGGTGAGCTTGACCTCGGCGGTGCCGGCAGGCAGACTGATCTTGCCCAAGTTCAGCGGTTTGAACGGTTTGACGTACGATTCACTCGTTCGCGGCACGCGGTCGTGTTGTGCGCCTACGGCCGGAGGATCATGCGACTGGATTATCGCGCAACCAAGGTTTTGGCCAGCACACGTCATCAGCACTTCGGTGCCTACGGATGCTTCAGGGCAGGTGTGGTAGAGGTCGACTTCAAAGTTGCCGCCCGCCAACAGTTCCACTTGCCATGTCACGTGGTCGGTTTCTTTCTTCCAGTTGGTGAAATACGAACAGTTCGGTGCCCTGGCCGATCGCTGCACGGAGCCGTTCGCAATACCGTCGCGGGCGGGTAGTTCACTGCGATGAAAGTCGGGATGTCCAATCGGAAACGGCAGAAGATTCATGGCCGCTTCGTCCGCCAGCGCCTGCCGCCACTCCGCAGCTCGAATACTCAGTAGCCTGGTCAATTCGGCGCGATGTTGACTGATGTCATGTTTCTGTTCGGGATCGGCCACCATGTCAAATAATCGGCCGGTGGAATCCAGTCGGAACTGTTGCGTTCTCAGGCTGACTTGTCCGCTCCAGTGCGAGAAAATGGTGCGGTCGTTCAGGCTGACTTCCTGCCCCAACATCAATGGTTTGAGGCTCACGCCGTCAAGCGGCTTGGAACTCATCACGGGCACATCGGCCAAGTCCGCCAATGTCGGCAACAAGTCGATGGCACCACAAATCTGTGTTATCAGTTTGCCGCTCGGAAATTGTGAGGGCCAACGGATGAACAGCGGCGAACGAACTCCGCCTTCGTCCGTGCTGCCCTTGCGTCCTTTCATGCCTCCATTCCAACGGTGGCTGTTCGGACCGTTATCGCTAAAGAATACGACGATGGTGCTCTGCAACAGCTGCGACTGCTCCAATTTTGACAGCACGCGACCAACGTTAAAGTCCAGATTTTCAACCATCGCTAGTGCCGCGCGGGTAAACATGATGTCCTCTGGCCCTTCATCGCCGGCACGCATGGAGTATGTCCGATCTTGATGACGTTCCCAATATTCGTCGGGTACCTGCATGGGTGTGTGCGGTGTCGGAATGGCCAACAACATGAAGAATGGGTGATTGGCATGTTGGTCGATAAATGTCAATGCGCGGTCTGTCACGTCATCTACAATGAATCCGTTGCCCTGAACTGGCATTGCGTTGTGTTCCAATGCCGGCGAGAAGTAATCGCCCCAATGCCCCGAACAGAATCCGTAGAACTCATTGAATCCACGCGCCAGCGGATGATAGGGATACTGTGAACCGTTGTGCCACTTGCCAAAGCAGGCGGTTTGATAACCCGCAGCGCGGAAGTCCTGGGCGATGGTGCGTTCGTCCAGATTCAATCGCTCTTTGCCCTGCGAGACGCCATGTACACCAGTTCGCAAGTGATAGCGTCCAGTCAAAAACTCGGCTCGTGTCGGTGCGCACACCGGCGACACGAAAAAGCGATCAAAACGCACGCTCGCATGAGCAAGTGAATCTAAACTGGGAGTGGATAGATTGGTGTTGCCATGGAACGACAAATCTCCCCAGCCTTGATCGTCCGTCAAAATCACAATTACGTTGGGCGGTGCGTTGACGACGGGGTGTTGATCAGCATGCTTCGATTCATCGGCTCCAGCACCCAGTAACGACCGGCAGCTGCAAAGCATGAATGCGAAAACTACGAGCCAATGGAACTTCATGCTGACCTTTATTACTCGCTGCTCGATCGCCGGTTAGTAATTCAATTTGAAACCGTTTGAGACAAACACTGTCCAGGCATGTGCTGGGCCGGCGCGGAGCCGAACATACTACGATTGAACAGTCTTTGTCGCTTTCCAAGAGTCTTCGCGTACTTGTTGATTGATGGCTCCGGCCCCGCTGGTCCCAGCTTACAAATCCTCTAAAGCCCCTGGAGCGTTTAATTCTACCACAAGTACCAGGCCCTGCTCTGTCCGGTTCCACTATTGGCAAAATATGGAAGATACAGACAATAGACGACTTCGATTGATTGTTTAACTGCGTTACAGGATGCGAGGCGCAAGATGAATAGATTGTTTGAAGGCAAGCGTGGATTGATCTTAGGCGTGGCCAATGACCGCTCGATCGCCTGGGCGGTAGCTAAGGAAATTATGGATCAGGGTGGTGTGTGCGGGTTTTCTCACCTGCCGGACAAACCTGATGATCCTCGCAAGAAGAATCGGCTCCGCGTTTCCAAGTGCGTCGATCACTATCCGCAGCATGCGACGTTTCTCGAGCCGTTGGATGTGCAGTCCGACGAGCAGGTTGCTCAGTTTATGCAGTTGGCCGGCGAGCGCTTGGGGCACATCGACTTTTTATTGCACTCAATAGCCTTTGCCGATCGAGATGATTTGGCGCGTGACACAGTGCACACCAGCCGACAGGGGTTCAAACTGGCCATGGACGTCAGTGTCTACAGCCTGATCGCAGTGACTCAAGCTGCGCAAGTTCTCATGAAGCCGCAGACTTCGGTGTTGACGATGACCTATTTTGGTGGCGAAAAGTGTGTGCCAGGCTACAACGTGATGGGCATCTGCAAGGCGGCACTGGACGCTACCGTGCGCTACTTGGCATTTGACTTAGGATTGCGCGGTCAGCGCGTCAACGCGGTCAGCGCTGGTCCGCTGAAGACGCTGGCCGGTACCGCCGCCGGTGTAGGTGAAATGCAGCGCTACTATGATTACGTTGCACCGCTGGGGCGCTGTGTGACTCACGACGAAGTGGGTCGGGCTGGTGCGTATCTGTTGAGCGACTACAGTGGCGGTATCACCGGCGAAATACTGCACGTTGATTCTGGGTACAACATCATGGGCAGCCCCGGACGCTTGCTGGAGACGCTGAAGGATGCAGCCACAACAGCTTAGCTAGTCTGCGTAGCTGCGCTCCTAATTGGTAGCTACGTTCGCAAACGGTAGCCACGTTCTCCAGAACGTGGTTCTCCAGAACGTCAATCGCCAGCGACGTCAACTGAGGTCTGGTGAACGCAGCTTTAGATTGATCTGGGCTTAGCAGAGCAATTCCGCAGGAGCGGATGGCGCATGAAGATATTGTTAGTGGCTGCCTACTTCCCGCCGCTCAATCGTATGGCCTCGTCACGCCCCGCCTCGTGGGCCGTGCATTTAGCCCAGGCCGGGCATCAAGTCACGGTCCTGACCAGCAAAAAGCATCCCTACCATGGACCGCTCACGCTGCCGTTGCCTGAATTGCCTGAAGGTACCGAAGTGATCGAGCTGGATTACAGTCTGGCTGACAAGTGGGGTTATGGAGGCAAGAGCAGTTTACGGCGAATCCTGTATGGCTGGCAGCGGCTATCTTGGATGCTGACGGCGACCATGCACGCCCGGCGATTGTCGCGTACCAGGCGTTTCGATGCCATTGTATCCACCTACAGTCCCATCGCGCCCATTTGGCTGGGATACGTTGCCAAACGAGCCCATGCGCGCAGCCACTGGATCGTGGATTATCGCGATTTGTGGACTGGCAACCCCTATCGACAGCGCGGGGCCATCGCCGAGCGCGTTTTAGAGTCAATTCAGCGCTGGCTACTGGGCCGAGCATCCTTACTCACAACAATTTCACCGCCATTGCAATCGGCATTGCAAAAAATGGTTCCACAATTGGCAGTGGCGGTGGTCTTCAACGGCTACGATCAAGTCGCTTCGGCACCCCACAATTCGCTCAACGATCGTGAATCGGAAAACAACGACCGTCTGATTCGAATTGTTTACACCGGTACCATCTACCCGCAGAAGCGTGACCCCGAACCGTTGTTTCAAGCGCTGCGAGCCCTGGCAGATCAACAACAAATTGATTTGCAACGATTTCAACTGTGCTTTCTGGGAGACAAATTGGCAGGCTTGCCGCAACTGCTTCATCAATATCAACTCAGTCACCTGGCACATCTGCCGGGGCAAGTCTCGCGCGAGCAGTCACATCAAACACAGAGTCAAGCAGCACTACTACTGTTGTTGGGTGCCGACGATGCTGGCGTGTTGCCTGGCAAGTTATTTGAGTACTTGGCGGCCGGTCGACCGGTACTGGCAATTGGCGATACGCCCGCTTCCGATGCTGGGCGCCTGTTGCACGATGCGGGTTGTGGCTTGGCCGTCGGCCGAGATGTGGAGCAGATCAAAAGCGTTCTACTGGAATTGTACACCGGTAGCCGATTGTCGTACTTCCATCCGCAGTCTGATGTAATCGCCGCCTACAGCCGCGCAGCCCAAGCGCGCAAACTTGAGGAACTACTGCTTGGACTCTTGAAAGATATTTAACTGAATGGGTAGCTGCATCCGTTAATCGGTAGCTACGTTCACCGGAACGTGGAGGCTGTTCGTAGCTCGTCAGGTGTGTGCCGCAAGTCGCCAACAACTGGTATGTTCCCTTTGGCAATTCGCATGACAGTTCAATCAAAGTTTGAACTGTCACACGGATCGCTGAGATGCTGCATGCACGTGAGCTAAGCCGCCTTCTGGCGATCTTCGGCTTGATTCAGTTTGTTGTACAACGTCTTCAGGCTGATTTCCAGTTCATCGGCGGCTGCTTGCTTGTTACCGTTGTGCCTAGAGACAGCTTCAATAATGGCGGTCAGCTCCAATTCTCGCATGGTCATTGGCCCCAATGAGCGCAACTCTTTTCTGAGTCGACGATCGGTAAACTGTTTGGGCAAATGTTCAGGCAGAATAGGTGGGGACTCGCAGAGGATCGAAGCGTGCTCGATTACATTGGCTAGTTCCCGTACATTGCCTGGCCACACATGTCCCATCAGCAACTCCATGGCCTCGGGGCTGAACAACCGGTCATCGTCGATTGCGTCCTGACGAAAGCGCCGGAACAGATGCACCGCCAGCGCTGGCAAATCGCTGGTTCGTTCTCGCAGGGGTGGCAGGCGGATTTCAAAGGTGTTGATGCGGAACATCAAGTCCTCGCGAAACTGGCTTTGTTCGACCATGTGTTCCAAATCGCGGTGCGTAGCACACACAATGCGTACGTCGACTTTGAATGGCTGGTTATCGCCCACGCGACGCACTTCACCGCTTTCCAGCACCCGCAACAGCTTGGCCTGCATCGACAGTGGGAGTTCACCGATTTCATCCAAAAAAATCGTACCACCAGACGCCATCTCGAACAGTCCTTCGCGCTGCGCGTCGGCACCAGTGAATGCACCTTTTTTGTGACCGAATAACTCGCTTTCAATTAGGCTTTCTGGCAGAGCACCACAATTGATGGCCACGAAGGGCGCAGACGCCCGCAGGCTTTGATCGTGAACGCTTCGGGCCACCAGTTCTTTGCCGCACCCGGTTTCGCCGCGAATCATGACCGTCGATTGCGTGGGGGCAACCTTGGCGATCAATTGCTTGACGGAATCCATCGAGGGATGCGTACCGATCAAGTGCTTGGACACACCGGACTTCTCAATGCGCTGCTTGACAGCGTAGAACTGCCGCACCAAGTCGCGACGATCCAAAATGGCTTGCAGCAATTGTCGCAAGTCATTCCAGCTACAGGGTTTCGTCAGGTAGTCGCAAGCACCATAGCGCATAGCCGCAACGGCTGTCTCCAACGATTTCTTGCCTGTCAACACCACCGCCTCGGTTTGCGGTGAATGTTCGCGGATCTGTCGAATAACTTCGATACCGCTCAGTCCAGGCATATCCAGGTCCACTATCATGCAATCGAACTGCTGATTCCGCGCCACAGCGATGGCTGACGGACCATCGGGACAGACCGCCACGCTGTGTCCCATGCGTGGCAATTCCAGGCTCATCAGCTCCTGGAGCGATTCCTCGTCGTCGGCGAAGAGTACGTTGAGTCCATTAAGCGGCTTGGAGGTTTTCATGTTCTGATCGCAAAGATGATGGTCGAATCGGCATTGTCAACGTAAATCGCGAGCCGCGGCCGGGGCCGGGGCTTTCGGGAACCAGCGTTCCCTCGTGGTCTTGAACGATGCGGTACGTAATCGACAGTCCCAGTCCTGTACCGCGTCCGTCTCGGCGGCGTGTAAAAAAGGGCTCGAACAGGTGCGACATGACCTCAGCAGTCATACCGCAACCGTCGTCCTCGATAATTAGCTGGAATTGCGATTCGTCGCAAGACAAACGCAAGCGAACCTCTTGGCCGGATTCGCTAGCATCCAGAGAATTCGTCAGCAGATTCAACACCACTTGCTTGAATTCGGTGGGGCTGATCCAGGCCTGCAAATCTTTCACGCCTTCAAAATGAATGCGATGATTGCGATATTGGCCAAGGTGCCTGACCAATTCCACGACGTCACTCACACCATCGTGGACGTTAGTAAGCTGTTTGCGCTGTGTTTCCCCTAACCGCGAAAAGTCCAATAGCCGCTCGGTAATTCCCTTGCAACGAAACGCCTCATCCTGAATGCGCTTCAGGTATTTGCCTAGGATTTTCAATTCCTCGGCATCCATATCGGCTTGGGCCGGGTCTTGATGCAACATTTCATGTAAGCGGCTTTCCAGCGATTCCGCGCTCCAGGCGATTGAAGCTAAGGGATTGTTGATCTCGTGTGCCACCCCAGCCGCCAAGAATCCGACGCTGGCCAACTGTTCGCTACGCACGACCTCCTGAGATCGTTCGCGTACCTTTTGATCCAAGTTGTTCTTGATCTCTACGAACAAGCTGGTCATTTTGTTTTGCGCATCTGCCAGTTCGGCCAGTTCGTCGCGGCTGCGGAGAATGATACGGTGGTCGAATTCTCCAGAGGCGATGCGCCGGCTGCCGCTAAGTAAGATTTTGAAGGGCTGCACGACCTGCTTGCGCAGGAACCAGTACGAAAACAGCACGATCAGCAGCATCCAAACTCCGGAGACAATGATGATTACTCGCCATGTGCTGTAGGTGGATCGAGCTTCCTCGCGAACCGTTCTCATACGATCCGTCAGCAGTTTGAACAGGCTGTGAGCATCCAGGGCCAGATCGTCCAGCTCTTGCGCTATTTTCAGCGAGCGAATCTTGCCGCCGCTATGATATTCAGACTCCCACTGCTGGACCAACTTGAGGCGGTCGAGCATGTGATTGACCAACTCCAATTCTTGGCTACTGCTGGCCAACAGCGGATCAGCGTCGCGACGGTTCTGAAATCGAGTGCGATGTTGTCCTAGTTTGAATTCGACGAAGTGCAGTTGATTTAGGAAGCTGACTCTCTCGCTTGACTGTAGCGACAGACCGGGAGTGTCGCCGCTGAGCGTCAATAACTCGACTCGGTCTGGGGCAGGTTGCACATTTTTCGAAACGATGTTCAACGGGCCGCGGCGGAAGTAGCTGCGTAGCTCGCCGACGTCCTGGCCCAGACTCCACAGTTCTTGCACCTCGTAAGACAGCGCACCGATATTGCCCGTTAGAGCGCGATACGCATCCACGACGCGCAGACTCACAAAGGTCAGCAGCAACAGGATCACGCTCAGCACGATCATGTTTAGCAAAATCTTCTTGCGAATCGGCATCGCCGCGATCATGGCTGTCTCCCGAATCGCCGGTGGTGGTGAGTTCTGAGGTTCACGTCAATTCGCCTTGTGAATTCTGCGCATCCAATATGCACCGACCAACAGTAGCGCTAGATTTCCAAGCCAGACTGCCGACGGCGACCAACTGCCATCACGGGCGTGATCCAGACCCAGTGTAAAGATCGGATAGTACACTAACAGCGTGGGTAGAAAGCAAATTCCGAAGCTGGTCCAGTGGTCCGCCGACTTCATCCACATCGACAGTGGAATGCCAACCCACACGAAAAAGAGGCAACTGAAGCCGGCCGCCCATCGCCGCCAGGGTTCCATTTTGAGCTGGTGCAGTCGATAGGTACCATACCGCGTCTTGACCTTGCAATCCTGATGAAAAGCGTCGCCCAGCCATTCGTACTTGCCAATAGCCAGCGCCATCCCCGCGCGTGCAGTCTGGACTTCCTCCAATTCGCTCAGCGATACTCGCTGGCGCTCTAACTCAGCCGGCATAGCGCGCATCGGATAGTCTGCCGGCTCCTTGACCGTCGCCTTGCGCGTAGCGTCCGACAGTGGGATTGAAAATGAGAATGGACCGGGCTTGTCCACTCTCGGTCCCGTATTTCCCATGGCCATCACGGAATCATTGAGTTCGATGACTAACTCTTCTTTTTCTAAATCAACGTGCATGCGGGCCGACTTGGCTTCGATGCTGACCGGCTGTCCGCCGCTGCGAGGTTGGTGCGAAATGGTTGGCAGGATCAGCTCGCGGCCGTCAGCGCCAATGCCGTGTACGTGAATGGAGAAGCCATTGTCTGACGTGTAGGCTCCCTGGCTACGAAGATAGCCGTAAGCCACCTGCTCCAGTGAGTGCGTAACCACGCGTTTGATGCCCGGCTTGCCCCACGAGTAAGCGATGTCGTTCAGCCAGACAGCGACCAAACTGATCGCCAGAGCCATAACCAGCGTTGGGGAAATGAACTTGATCGGGGGGACACCTACCGCCATCACGGCCAGCAATTCATTGTCTGCGCTCAGTCGGCCATACACGCTACACACGGCAAACAGCAATGTCGCCGGAATAGCGTACTGCAAAGACACCGGCAAGACGTAAGGCAGTAGCTGTAGTACCGCCATTGTGCCCAACCCTTGACGCAGTAACTGTTGCATGACGCCAAACAGTACGATCACCGCCGTGAAGACCACTAAGGCCACCACGAACAACTTGATAACTTCCCACAGAATATAGCGGCTAAATCGATACATGATTTGACGGCGAGTCTAGCAGCGTTTTAATCCGGGCACCATGGCGATCGCCTTTTGACTCGGCGCATTGCCAGCAATTGCAGAGACAACCAGCATTTGAACTGGCATTCCTCCCCAAATCGCCAGTCACTACACTGCACCGTCGGCCGCGCGTAGCCGCCGTCGCCAGACAATGGGCCCCAGATCCCTCACATATTGCCCCATCGCGTCCTTTCATTAATCACCGTCCTACGAGACTCCGACCCATGAAACAGATATGCGCGTTGACCACGGTTCGCAATGACCGCATTTTCTTAAAGAAGTGGATCGAGCACTATGGAGCGGCATTGGGACGCGAAAACCTATTCGTGATCCTGGATGGTCACGACCAGCAACCGCCCGACAACATCCAGGGAGTCAACCTGCTGAGGCTGCCGCATCAGCCGCTCGAACGCGTGCCCGCCATGCGTCGTCGCGCACGCGTCATGTCCAAAATTGCGCGAGGCCTGTATCACTACTTCGATATTGCCATCGCCACTGACGTAGATGAATTCATCGTCGTTGACCCACAGCTTGGGCTCGATCTACGCAGCTATCTCAGCTCTCGCCAGTTACCCGCCTCGATTTCGGCCTTGGGGTTGGATGTCGGCCAGCACATCGAACTCGAACAGCCGCTGAATCTTGAATTGCCGTTTCTAGCGCAGCGGCAGTTCGCCCACGTATCATCGCGTTACACCAAGCCGTGCATCACCACGCGGCCGCTGACGTGGGGTTCTGGCATGCACCGCATCAAAGGCAGGAACTTTCACATCGATCCCAATCTATATTTGTTTCACTTTGGGATGGTCGATTATCAGTTATCGACTGGCAAGACGCTGGATGCTGATCGGTTAGCTACGGGATGGCAAGGGCATCTCACCCGGCGTGAAAGGCTATTTGGCATCATCAGTCAGTCGCAGCCTCAAGACGGTGATGACTACTTCACAACCGCCCGACGTTATCAAACTTGGCATCGTCCCTTCTATGCCTGGAACAAGCCCGGCATGATCCCCGGCGACCCGGTAATCCGCATTCCCCAACGCTTTAAGGCTGCGGTGTGAGAGCAACCCAGCTTGTCAAGCTGTCGCCTGAACCGCTGAATCCCATAAAAAATCACCCGTCCCGTGCCGACGTTCAACCTGTATGCCGTTTCAATCCGCGCCCGCTCTCGCGAGCGGGCGATCAGAAGAAACAGGGCACAATCGAGATTCGGCTAGTTTCAATCCGCGCCCGCTCTCGCGAGCGGGCGATCCGACGAAGGGAGGAAGCGTATTGCAAAGATGTTGTTTCAATCCGCGCCCGCTCTCGCGAGCGGGCGATGGCGGGCTGCCTTTTGTTCGCTTTGCCCCATCGGTTTCAATCCGCGCCCGCTCTCGCGAGCGGGCGATCATGCGGCTCGACAGCAGCCCGTTCTCGCTCCAACAGTTTCAATCCGCGCCCGCTCTCGCGAGCGGGCGATTCAGTTATGTTTGCGCGGAAGATTCCCACGACGGTTTCAATCCGCGCCCGCTCTCGCGAGCGGGCGATTTGCGAATCCAGTGCAGGCAGCACAACTGCGGTTCGTTTCAATCCGCGCCCGCTCTCGCGAGCGGGCGATGGTTAAACGGGCTGGAAATGCAAGATGGCAAGAGTTTCAATCCGCGCCCGCTCTCGCGAGCGGGCGATATAGTAATGTCATGAAGATGGACACCACAGAATGGGTTTCAATCCGCGCCCGCTCTCGCGAGCGGGCGATCGGCCTCCGACAAGTGGCCTTGCTCCAGGCAGTGTCTGTTTCAATCCGCGCCCGCTCTCGCGAGCGGGCGATGCCTTCTCACAATTGAGGAGGCC